>NZ_JBNPON010000003.1:0-125481 GCF_050315195.1 Clostridium sp. SGI.024
AGCTAGTCCTTATGTTGTAAATACACAAGAACAATTAAATGCTGTTAATAATGTCTTTAACACAGATAAGGAGCATATAAACTGGCAATATAATGTATCAGCTGAAGATACAAATAATGTTGTAGATTAAAATTAAGCCTCTAAAAAATCAACACATAGCAATAATAAATTTAAAAAGATAAAATAAACTCCAAGTAGAACCATATTACTTTCTACTTGGAGTTAAATTTTAATATAATTATTTTAGTGATAATCTTTCCTCTAAAGCTTTTAAATCAGATAAAGAATCTATCTCATATATATCATCAGAATTTATTTTTTCTATATTTATATTCATAGAATTTATATTATCCTTAACCATATCATCCCAAAATAAATCATTGAAATTATCATTTTCTATGCATACTTCTATCTTATTAGCAATAAACTCAGCATCCTTTTCATTCCAATAAGATACCCCACACATTATATATTCTCCATCTTCACTTCCAACTTCTATATCAACTACTTTATTATTATCATTAACTCTTAAAATCCACTCATTTTTATAGTTATATTTTCTTGCACTAAAATATGAAGAATTAACTATATCATTTTTTAAGAAATTCTTATTAATATATATATCCCCTTCTATAACATAAGAATTTTTAAGATAATCCCTAACTAAATACATAGTATATATATTATTATATTTATCATATTTATCATTATTAAGAATTTTTACTCCATACTTTTCCTTTAGATACTCAAACTTCTTATTTAGATATCCTGTTACTATTAGTATATCAGTTATTCCTACATCATTTAATGCTTTTATTTGCCTTTCTATAATAGGCTCCCCCTTAACCTGTATTAATGGTTTTGGAGTTTCTAATGTTAATGGACGTAGTCTACTTCCAATACCCGCTGCCAATAATATAGCTCTCATATAATATATTGTCTCCTTTTTAATTTAATACCTTGCTTTTTTTATTTTTAAAAAACATTGAAGTTATCTCATTTATATCACCTGCTGCCATTATAGAACCAATCATAATAGCTATACAGCAAATTATTGATTTTAAATCTATACTATTTCCTAATAAAACTATTCCAATTACTATAGCCCATGCTGAATAAGTAATATTTAATGACATTGCTTTTGTAGCTCCAATTTTATGTATTCCCTTATAATAGAATACATACGAAGCTGTTCCTGCTAAGGCTGTTAAACAAATTATTCCTGTTGCTGTTGTTGGTAAAACTCCTATTGTAAATTTTATTCCCTTAACTATTGGTATAATTAAGAATCCATAAACTATAGCAGATGTTAATTGTCTTACTTGTAATGATTGTTCTGGAGTAATTTCATCTTCCTTCATTCCATAGGCACATATAACCGCTTCAGATGCCCATCCAATTACACAAAGAATTGCAAAGATAAATCCTAAGGCTAAATTTGTAACCTCTCCTCCTGGTGTATAGCCTAAAGCAATTATTCCACTTATACTTATAAAAAGGCCTAAAATTGCTACTGGTTTTAACTTTTCCTTTAAGAAAATATAAGATAATAATGCTCCAATAGCAGGATATAAAGAAGAAATTATAGCGGTATAAGATGGTCCTATATACTTAATTGCTAAAAGATATCCAGTCATACCAACTGGTCCACCTAATAAAGCACCTAAAGCTATAAATCTACCACTTCTTGTCATAGCTGCTTTAAAAACTTGTATTAATTGCTTCTTAAAAGTCATATATATAGCCATCCATATAGATGAAAACATATCATGTAAAAAAGTACTAACAAATGGTGCTAAAAATATTGCTTGTTCTGTAGATACAAAAGGTGTAGCCGCTAAAGCAATTCCTAACAAAACAGTATCAAGCCCCCATAATATTCCTGACATTAATCCATAAATCATATTATTAATTCTCCCCCAAAATAATTTTTAGATTTTTCTTTGCTCTATTATATCTGTCTATGCCATATGTACCAAAATCATCGCCCTTTGCTTCCTTTATATTAGTCCAAGTACTCCATAAAAAATCCTGATAAATTTTATTTATAAGAATTCTCTTTTTATACTTTTCTTCAACTTCTTCTTTAAAATATAACTTTAAAAATAGTTCTTCTTGGTCTTCTGATAATTCATTTTCTAAAGAATATGCTGCTAAATCCCACATAGGATCATTCATTCCACCATATTCCCAGTCAATTAAATATATTCTTTCTCCACTTTTTATAAAGTTTTCTGCTACCATATCATTATGGCAAGGTACTAATTTTACATCTAATTCATTCATTATATTTTTTAAATATATAACTTTATCTTTTACTTCATAATAATCTTCGAAATTTTTACCCTTAGCTTTAATTAACAGATTTTCATATTTTTCAATTTTTTCATATATATCAAAATCATTATCCATTTCTAAGTCAAAGTTATGTAATTTTCTAAGTATGTCTGTAACCTTCTCCATTATGCTTTGCTTTTTAGCTGACTTTGGAGATAAAGTTTCTGCATTTTCTATGAATTCAGATACTTTAACACCTGTTTCTTCATTAAAATAAATAAGTTTTGCATCTACCCCTATTTTATTTGCATACACAGCATTCTTAATTTCATCACTTCTGCTAATCATTTCTTCAGTACCATTACCAGGTACTCTTAATACATAGAATTCATCATCAATTTGTACTTTATAATTTTTATTAGTCATTCCACCTATTGGAGAAATACTTTTTATTCTATTTCCTTCAACCTTCATACATTCACATACAATTGATTGTAAATTTTCTAATAAAATAGATTCTTCTTTTTTATTTATCCTACTTAATAATTTTTCAGTTATGTAATTATAATGCTTTGATGTATCTACTTCATGCCATAATAAATTATCTATTTTTACATATCCTAATGAATAAGTTCTAGAAACATCTAACATCATATATTCATAATTCATATATGGATTCTTATTATTTTCATATAATTTGAGCATTTTATTGTAAAATTCATATGATATCTTACTAATACCTATCATTTCCCCATCAATTCTATTTAATTGAGCTATGTCTTTTGATATCTTATGTACTCTGTCATTAACAATTTCTACAAAGCCCTCATCACCAGAGCCACTTTCAGTAGTTATTAAGATACAATCTCTTAATTTACTATTTAGAATTTCTTTTATTCCACTTTCTTCAATTACTATATCAGCTTCTACAAGTAAAAAATCATCCTTAACAAAAGATGCTGCTTTAGCAAGGGATGCCATAGTGCCTGTCCATTTATAGTCAAGATTTTCTACTATCGTTACAGTATTACCTAGTTTTTCCTTAATGAACTCTGATTTATATCCAGCAACAACTATAATATTATTAATCTCATTTTTATGTAGTATTTCAATCATTCTTTCAATTAAAGTAGCTTCTTCTACATTTAATAAAGCTATAGGAAGATCAAAATCCTTATTTCTTCCTGCAGCTAAAATAACAGCTGTATTTACTTTTTTAAATTCATCATCATGAAGCTTCAATTGAATATCATCCAGTATTTTCAATTCCTGTTCCAAATATTCTACCCCTTTTATATCTATAAAGTATTTATGCTCTCTACCATTAATCTCTTTTTTAATAAACTTATTAAATTCTAAGTCTTCAATTAAAGAATTTACTTTTCCTAATGATATTTCACATTTTTTACTTAAAGCCCTTTGATTTATACCAGGAACTTCATTTATTTCTTTTAATAATTTAAATATATTTTTCATAGCCTCTCCTTTGTTCATTTTTTGAACAATTCTATATTACTATAATTTTCATACAATTTCAACTTTTTTCGAATATTTCTACCATGAAAAATTTTAAGCTAAAAGTAATCCTCAAAGTAAGGTAAGTGTCAAAAAATCGATACGTAGCAATTAAAATTTAAAATGATAAAATAAACTCCAAGTAGGGACGACAGCTTTCTACTTGGAGTTAAATTTTAATATAATTATTTTTCATTATACAAATTATAAAATACATAAATTCTTAATTAATGCATATTTATATAATTACTATTTTTATGATATAATTATATAGATTCCTTTTTATTTTATTAAAAATATTTATAATTAATTCTTTTGCATATTGCTATTTAATTATTTATTCAATAAAATGCATACTATATGAAATAATAAAACATTTTAATTTACATTTGTGAAATAAATAATTTTAATATCCCTTAACATTTTGATAATACAAACAATATTTATATTAATATTTTATAATTGCTAATAATTTATTTATCTCATTACAATCATTAACCATAATATATATTATAAAATCATATCTTTTGGGTTATCTAATATATTTTACAAATGTTATTTAAATTAACTTTTCTACATAATGTTATACAATATATAAAATTAATCTAAGCTTACTTTAAGATAAGTTATCTTTATATAATTATTTTAAAATCAAGCTTAATATAAATACTTCTAAATCCCTATTAAAGTAATTACAATAAAATATTAAAGAAAGGAAAATACAATGAAAAATTACTAAGTGATAATTTTTTCATTATATATAATAAAATGAATATAATAAAGAATTACATATATAACACTTTATACCAAATAATGTTATTATTACTTCCTTTAATTACAATGCCCTATTTAACAAGAGTATTTACGCCTGATCAATTGGGAATTAATTTATTTGCAGAATCAATAGTAAATTATTTTATGTTATTGGGTGTACTTGGTATGCAAATTTATGCTAATAGACAAGTTGCTTATGTAAGAGATAATAAAGAGAAACTTAGAAAAACTTTTTGGAGTCTATTTTTTATACAATTAACAACCATGATAATTTCATCTTTTTTTTATTTGCTATTTATATCTTTTGTTTTTGTAGAAAATAAAGAAATCTATTTTGTACAAGGCATAAACATGATTTCTTTAATGATAGATATAAGCTGGTTATTTATGGGCCTTGAAGATTTTAAAAAAGTTTCATTAAGAAATATTTTTGTTAAACTAGTAGGTTTAGCAGGAATATTTATATTTGTAAAAAGTCAAAATGACTTGCTATTATACATATTTATATTAACTATTACTAATGTATTCGGTATGATACTAATGTGGCTATATATCCCTAAAAGTATTCGTAAAATTGAAGTTGATAAAAAAATAATAAAAAAAACATTATTACCACTTTTATTGTTGTTTTTACCACAAATTGCATCTCAAGTTTATACTATATTATCAAGAACAATGATAGGAATTTTATCAACAGATGCACAAGTAGCATTTTATGATTATTCTCAAAAGATTGTTAGAATGGTTCTTGCCTTAATTGTATCTGTAGGAACTGTTTTAATGCCTAGAGTATCCAATATGAGGGCTAATGGAGAAGATGATAAAATCAAAGAATTTGTATATAAAGCATTTATGTTTGTTTCCTATTTAGCCATCCCAATAGCATTTGGATTAATGGGAGTAACAAATAATCTTATCTCATGGTTTTTAGATACAAAATATATAGAAGTTGGCTTTTTATCATCTATTAGTTCAATAATAATTATTCCTGTAAGTTGGGCTAACATAATAGGAGTTCAGTATTTAATAGCCATAAAGGAAGAAAATAAATATACATTTTCAGTAGTAGTTTCTTCAGTACTTAGCTTTATATCTAACTTAATTTTAATTCCTAAAATAGGTGCATTAGGAGCTGTAATTTCTCTAATAATTGCAGAATTCACTGGAAGTACAATTCAATTATTATTTGTAAGAAAAGAATTCAATATTTTAAAAATGCTATGTAATACAGTTAAATACTTTATTACATCAATTATGATGCTACTTATTGTTATCTTTGTAGGAAATATATTTGAAAATAAAATAATTGCTAATATAGTACAAGTTATTGTAGGAGGATCTTTTTATCTTACTGTAATGTTGATTATAAAGGATAAGATTCAAATAGAACTTATGGAAAAAGTTAAAACTATAATTCTACATAAAAAAATGTAGGTGTCAAAGAATCAACTTATAGTAATTAAAATTTAAGTAATTAAAAAACCAAGTAGATTAAGGCTTCGTCTATCTACTTGGGGTTTCATTTAGTATAATTCTTTTTTATAAACTGTTTTCTCTTAATATAAGTTAAAATCTTCTTTGTATTGAAATAATGATACTATTTAACTCTTTTCCATGTCTGTGTTGTTACATCGTATTTCTTGATTATCTTGCAAGGATTTCCAACTGCAACACAATACTCTGGTATATCTTTTGTAACTACTGAATTTGCTCCTATAACAGCACCTTTTCCTATATTTACATTTCCCACTATTACACAATTAGTAGCTATCCAAACATCATCATCAATTACAACTTTATTTCCTTCACAAACAACTCCCTGATCTTTTATTGGTACACCTATTTTATCATATCTATGATTATAATCAGTAATATATACATTAGGACCTGTTATTATATTTCTGCCAATCTTTACATAGTTATAGCTAGTTATACATGAAAATGGTCCTATAATACTATTATCTCCAATTTCTATTTTAGAATTTGGAATGTTATAAATTAAATTATCTTTACCTATAGTTACATTATTACCAAACTTCAATTTTGCATCTTTACAATTTAACACACTTCTAGCACCTATATAACATCCTTTACCATATTCTTTTATTCCCCATATACTAAATTTAGTATTAGTTAACAAATCTTTTAATATACTTTTTAAACTCATCTTATCGTGCCCCCTTTAAATCTATAAACAACTTTTGATAGCCATCTTTTTTATATTTAATAAACTTTTATTTATCATTAAATATATAATCTTTAATACTATTTTTCACAGACTCTATATCAAAAGTTAAATAATATATTCCGTTTATCATTTTACCTTCACATTGTCCATCTCTTGGAAATCTATCTTGACTTATATCTCCCTTTGCTAGTCCACTAAATTTAGCACCTAGACTTAATAAATCACCTGTAGAAATATTAGTTTGAATATATGGTAAAAACTCATTAACTAATTCAGGATACTTAATAAGTGATATATCTTTAACCTTATTGAATATTGAATTTATAACCGTTCTCTGTCTTTCTGTTCTTTTATAGTCTCCTCCACTAGCATATCTTATTCTAGAATACTCTAATGCTTGAGTTCCATTTAAAAGCTGTTCCCCTGATGATACTACACCTGGTATATGTGAAATTTCTTCTTCAGTTACATTAATATTAACTCCACCTAATTTATCTATTATACCTATTAAAGAATTAAAATTAACAATTACAACTTCACTTATATTTAAGTCAAAATTTTCATTTAAAGTTTTAAGAGCTAACTCTGCTCCACCATATGCATAAGCATGGTTTATTTTATCCATTCCATAACCATCTATATTTACATATGAATCTCTCATAATAGATGTTAACTTTATTTTATTATGAATATTATCTAATGTAAGAATTATAATAGAATCTGATCTACCAACTACACCTTCATCTAAAGAATCTACTCCTAATAAAGCTATATTTCGTATTTCTTTAATTTCTTCTTTTTCTTCTTCTTTTGATTCAGGATCTAACCCTATATTTTCAATATTAACTTTTACCTCTTCTACCTTATTAAAAGTATTATTTATATAAATATATACTCCTATAAATAATGCTAATATAATAATAAGAATGCTACTGATATAATAATAAATCTTTTTTCTTCTACTTTTTTTATTATTTCTACCATTTTTCATTTAAAATTCTCCCTATAAATAATACTTAATATTACTCTAGTTTTGATTTTTTATATTTAAATTTAATATTACAGTATATATGATATAAAAAAATGTATATTTACTTACTCATACATTTTTTTATAATAGTTTTGGTAACCACCTGATGTTACATTATTCATCCATTCTTTATTCTCTAAATACCATTTTATTGTCTTAACTATTCCAACTTCAAATGTGGTCTCAGGATACCATCCTAATTCTTCTTTTATTTTTGTAGGGTCTATTCCGTATCTTCTATCATGACCTTTTCTATCTTCGACAAACTTCTTTAAGCTTTCAGTTACTTTACTATCTACATTTTCGTTAATATATTTAATAACTGTATCTACTATTTGAATGTTAGTTCTTTCATTATGTCCACCAACATTATAAACTTCCCCAAGTCTTCCATTATTTATAACCATATCAATAGCCTTAGCATGATCTTCTACATATAACCAATCCCTTATATTTAATCCATCACCATATATAGGTAAATCCTTTAATTGAAGACAGTTATTTATAAGAAGTGGTATTAACTTTTCTGGAAATTGGAATGGTCCATAGTTGTTAGAACATCTTGTTATGTTAATTGGAATTTTATAAGTATCTCCATATGCCTTAACCATCATATCTGATCCAGCCTTGCTTGCTGAATATGGGCTATGAGGATCTAATGGAGTAGTTTCCATAAAGTAGCCTATTTCTCCTAGTGAACCATATACTTCATCTGTTGAAACATGTAAGAATTTAACTCCTTCTTTCCATCCATCTTCTGTTTCCCATGCATTTT
The DNA here is from genome assembly GCF_050315195.1 of Clostridium sp. SGI.024. Lineage (NCBI taxonomy): Bacteria > Bacillati > Bacillota > Clostridia > Eubacteriales > Clostridiaceae > Clostridium > Clostridium sp. SGI.024. Next base: position 8,560 of record NZ_JBNPON010000003.1, read on the forward strand.
TGGCACAGTTTAATAAATTAACTGTTCCTAAAACATTTGTTTTTGCAAATACTTCTGGTTCTCTTATACTTCTATCAACATGAGATTCAGCTGCAAAGTGAACTACATAATCTATTTCGTACTTTTCAAATAATGATGATACAAGTTCTGCATCGCAAATATCTCCTTGAACGAATATATGTCTTGAATCTCCTTCAATACTCTTAAGATTTTCTAAGTTTCCTGCATAAGTTAGTTTATCTAAGTTTATAATTCTAATATTTTCATACTTCTTAAGCATATATAAAACAAAATTTGAGCCTATAAACCCAGCTCCTCCAGTTACTAAATAAGTTTTCATGAACCTTTCTCCTTTACAAATAAATATAATTAAAAGGAAAATTATAAATCTAGAAATTCTCCACTCTCCTAATTTATTTCTTCTTAGCTTCTAATTCTTCAACTATATCTACTAAGTACTTTCCATATCCTGTTTTCATTAATGGTTTAGCAAGTTCTTTAACTTCTTCAGAAGTTATCCAACCTTTTCTATAGGATATTTCTTCTAAACAAGCTATATAAGTTCCTTGTGTATTTTGAACAGCTTCTACAAAATTAGATGCTTGTAACATAGAACCATGAGTCCCTGTATCAAGCCATGCCATCCCTCTACCTAATAAATTAACCTTTAAATTTCCTTCTTCCATATATACTCTATTTAAATCTGTAATTTCAAGTTCTCCTCTAGCTGATGGCTTTAACTCTTTAGCCTTTTTCACTACAGAATTATCATAAAAATAAAGTCCTGGAACCGCATATTTAGATTTTGGTTTTTCAGGTTTTTCTTCTAAAGAAATAACTTTATTATTTTCATCAAATTCAACTACTCCAAAGGATCTTGGATCTTGTACATAATATCCAAATATCATTGCTCCCTTTTCTAATGAGGCTGCTTCCTTTAAATGATTTGAGAAGCTTTGACCATAGAATATATTGTCTCCTAAAATCATTGCAACATTATCATCTCCAATGAAATCTTCACCTATTATGAAGGCTTCTGCTAAACCATTAGGTTCTTCTTGAATTGCATATTCAATTTTTAATCCTAATTCTGAACCATCATTAAATAACTCTTTAAAATTAACTATATCTCTTGGTGTAGATATAATTAATATCTCTCTTATGCCAGCTAACATAAGCACAGACATCGGATAATAAATCATAGGCTTATCATAAATTGGTACCATTTGCTTTGACATTGCCTTTGTTACTGGATATAGCCTTGTTCCTGATCCCCCTGCTAAAATTATCCCTTTCATACTCTCTCTCCTTTAAAAATTCTCTTTATACTAATCTATTTATTATATTAATAAACCCCTTTATATAACTTTTCTTCAAATTCTAACAACTTCTTACTTCTTTCCTTAATTTTTTTAGCTGGCATTCCAGTATAAATGCTCCATTCATCACAATCTTTATTTATTAATGAGCAAGCACCTACTGCTACACCATCTCCTATAGTTATATTAGGTAAAATTACTGTTGATGCACCTATTAACGCATGCCTACCTAATATTACTTTTCCTCCGTAAACATTTCTTAGAATGTTTGGTATTGTAGGATTAGTTAGTGCATTTCCTAAATAATCATCTGATAATGCATAAATAGTAGCTCTTGATGATACTCCTACGAAATCCTTAAGTTCAATTCCTTTATCACCTGCAAATAATGCTGCATATGCCGCTATATGCACATGATTACCTATTGTTATTTCTCCACTTAATATACTAAAATCATCAATTCTAACATTATTTCCAATTGATATTTTATCCGCATTGTATATGCTAGATTTTCTACTAATTAGAACATTATCTCCTATACTTTTAAAACCTAATTCAATTAACTCTTCGTTACTATAAAAACTATTCATATAATCCTTCCTTATTAATATATTATAACATTGTTTAATTTGAATATTTCGAATAATATCATTATACATTTATAATTCTCAATGCAAACATTATGTTTAAAACAATTGAAATAGTATAAATGATTATCCATTTTATTTTATATTTACTATTTTCAATAATAACAGCTATTAGTATAAAGTTAATTGCTATAAAAAAGTCTGTAACTCTTTGAATAAGCATAATATTAGAAAGCATAGCTGTTATTGTTAGCCCTATCATATAAATATTAAGTAAATTTATATATTTTTCATCTTTTCCTTTTCTATACATAACACAAATTATAGCAATTAAATAATTCAAGATAAATCTAAGTGATATACCATTATCATATTGCATATTTTCTATATAATATATAAATCTATTATTTGAAACATATGCATCAACAAAACTAATTAAAATATTAGAATATAAATTACCTAATTTCAAAAAATAAAAAATTCCTATTATAGCTAACCAACTATAATATGATCTAGTACTAATTTCTTTTTTTATCTTAAATACTACTAATCCTATAATTGCAAATATTGAACTTGAATGTAATACTATCGCTATAATAAAAAATATACATGCCTTTATCTTACTCTTATCAAATACAATCCATGCTAATAATATAAATGAAAAAGCTAGTCCAGCTCTTAATATTATTGCATTAAAATAAAAGCCATAAAAAGATATATATATAACTAATGGTGTTACAATTGAAAATTTCAAATAATTTTTTATAACCTTTCTAATTAAAATAATATTAATTAATGCTATACAAAAGAAATATTTTTTATAATCTGATCCAACTATTATATTTATTATCTTACTAATAAATATAAATCCTTTTTCAAAATACGAATAATATATATCATTATCTATATTTTGATACTCCATAACATAAGCTAATGTATCTGGAACATTTAAACTTCTAAATGCTATTATCAACATAAAAAATATAGAAATAATCCAAAACATAAACTTCATACTTTTTTTTGTTATAATTTCAATAATTGAAATATCTATACATAATATTAAAAATATTAGTATTATCTTATTATCCAAAATTTCACGCCCTTGTACATATAATACATGCTACTTATATATTCCTTATTTTTTGTAACTAATTTAAATATTAATATACTTAGAATTAATATTTTCCTAAATCAAATATATAATAATCCTTGTAATTTTTTTCATTCATAACTAAAGAAAAAATAGATCCACTTGCCAAGGAGGTTATTAAATAACTACATTCATTTAATAATAGTACCCTTGTTAAATAATTTAATCCTGCTATATACTTATTATTAAACGTATATTTCCAAACATAATCTTTACCGTCATAATTCTTTATAAAAGTATCATCACTTGAAAAAACCATTCCTTTATATCTATCACTTAATTTTTCATATATTTCGTAATCTTCAGTTACAACAAAAATATTATCAATTTTATATTTTTTTAGATACTCATTAATTTTATTAAAAATCATTTCTATACTAGGTTGTTTATAATGTCCTCTAGGCTTAAACTTCACATAATCAGTTCCCCTTACAAATACTCCTAGTGTATTTCCAGAAAACAATTCTTTTTTCTTTTCAGCTACAATTTTTTTTATGTATTCATTAATATCAGTACTATTTTTAACACTATTTCTAATTAATCTTATATATTCTTCTATATTACAATATTCTTTTTCATTTTTTTCTTTCCATTTCCATCCTGATAAAATAACATTCTTACTACAGTATATTTCATCAATTGTATAGTTGCTTGGTTGTTTAAAATAATACTCCCATGAATTCTTTATTTCACATGATTCATCATTATATTGCGCCTTATAACTCTGCATATCAACATAAGGGATATATCCCTTTTTATTTGCATAATCAATTAATTTTACTACTGAAAAAAAACTTGATAAAAGTCCTTCTTCTTTAGACATAGGTCTTATTAAATAAAATATTTTATCTCCATTATTCTTACCAAAACTTTTCTTATGTTCTCTTTCATTAAAATTAAAAATTAATAAATTTAACTTTACTAAAATCGTGTAAACTTTACTTTTTTCATAATCATTTTTAGTTAAAAATAATCTTATTTTATGTTTTAACTTTATTAGCATTACTTCCTCCTTATCTTATAGCAATTTATTTACAATTTTTATCCATTTATATCACTTTTGTCACTTAAAATTATATTCAATTTGGTTTTCGCTGCTTCAAATGTTTTTCTAAACCCATCATATTTTATCATTAATAATAAAGTTATTATTCTTCTATAAAATATAAGATAAGGATATCCTTCTGCTAAAAATTTTCTACATTCTTTTTCATATTTAGTATCAATAATAATATATTTAGGATGATTTAATGGAAATTTATACTCAAAACTTTTTAATTCAAAAAACTTTCTTACTCCTTTAGGCATCTTTCTAATATCATCTACTGCATGAGCTGCCTTTGCTGAAACTCCTATACTTACTACTAAATTTTTAGTTGGTGTAATAATACATGTATTTTGTAAGTATAGTTGCAACTCTTGTATTACTTCAAAAGATTTATATTTTCCATCTATTGATCTTTCTTTCCTATCTCTTTCTGCTCTTTTTAAATAAAGCTTCTTTATTTTATTAGGAACTAAATTTACAACGCTAGGCTCCAATAAAAAATCATGATTCATATCCATCATATCGAAAGTTCTTTTCCAAAAAGCACAGGCTCCACTAATGACTTTTTTAGTAAAAATATAATCTTTACCATTGTTTCCCCACTGCTCTTTCAAATTTATTCCAGCTATAGCTTGGACTCGTAAATCATCCTTATATCTTTCTAACAATTCTTCACAGAAATAAAAATAACTTTTTGTAGGCAACATATCATCTTCTAAAAATATTAATCTATCTACTAATGAAAAAGCTTTTTTAAAATTTGCCATTGAATTTTCCAAAATTCCTAAATTAACATTAGAATATAATCTGTGTACCTCACATTCCCAATCTATATCTTCTAATATCTTTTTACACCTTTCATTATCTCTTCTATCATCTTCTCGTCCTTCTCTTGGTCCATCTACTGCTAGAAAAAGTATTCTAGGTCTAACTTCTTTTATTACATTAAATACTATTTCTAAGGTCTCATATCTAGTAAATGTAGTAATAAATACAGGTGTGTTTAATAACCATTCTTTCAAAACAAAGCCTCCTAAGTGTTAATCAAAAATCTATTATCTCTTTAATTTCATGATTACATCACATATTTTACCAATTTCTTCAACAGTAATATCAGCATAAAGAGGAAGAGTTAATATTCTTTTAGATACACTTAAAGCAACAGGAGTATCATTAATATCAAATTTTCCTCTATAACAATCGTATGCATTTGCTAATGGATAAAAATATTTTCTAGAAAAAATATTATTTTCTTTTAACTTATTGTAAACCTCATTACGTGTTGCACCAAATATTTTTTCATCAAAGAAAACCGGAAAATATGAGTAATTATAATCAATATCTGTTTTTTCTTTAATTAGCTTTATACCATCTACATTTCCTAATATAATTCTATAATTATCTACTGCTTTTTTTCTCTTTTTAATCTCTTCATCAATATGTCTTAAGTTACAAATCCCCATAGATGCTTGAAATTCATTCATCTTCGCATTAGATCCAACTGAATCAACCACTTCTTCTGACTCTATTCCAAAGTTTTTTAATTTATATAATTGATTTTTTAGTCTATTATCTGAAAAAGTAATAGCTCCACCTTCGATAGTATTAAATACTTTAGTTGCATGAAAACTAAACATACTAATATCACCAAAGTTTGCAATACTTGTCCCTTTATATTTTTCCCCAAATGCATGAGCAGCATCATAAATAACTTTTAAATTATACTTATCTGCAATCCTTTGTATTTCTTCCACATTACATATTGATCCATAGACATGAACTGGCAAAATTGCAGATGTCTTATCTGTAATTAATGCTTCTATCTTATTAACATCCATAGTATAATCTTCGTCATCTATATCACAAAATACTGGTGTTAAACCATTTCTAACTATAGCATGAGTTGTAGAAGCAAAAGTAAATGGTGTAGTTATTATTTCTCCTGTCAAGTTCATTGCTTGTAATGCCAATTCAAGAGCAAGATGTCCATTAGTAAATAAAGAAATATCATTAACTTCCAAATATTCTTTCAATTTCAATTCTAACTCTTGATGCTTAACCCCCATATTAGTAAGCCATTTATTTTCCCACATTAGTTTTATTTCTTCAATATATTCTTCAAAAGGAGGCATTGATGATTTAGTTACTAATATTGGTTTGTTTACTTTAGTATTACTCATTCTTTTCCTCTTTTCCTTTATATTATTTTTTCTTTATATTATTTAGTTTTGCCTTAATAGTTGATTTATGTTTTAAAAAATTTATTATAATATTCCCCCTATATTCTATCTTTTTGTAAATAGATAGTTTTTTAGTAACATTATTATCATGTATTCTATGAAGAATTAAGTTGGAATTTATAAACTCAGATTTTCCAATATACTCTGCTATTACTCCAATCCATATATCATGAGCTGCTATGCATTTTGGAAATGGAATAATTACACTTGCAAATTCTTTAGTAAAAGCCATGCAACAGCCCCAATAACAGCATTTCACAACATTCCTAAGTACTCCATGCTTCATAATAGGAATAAGAATATCTTCATTCCTATGAGTTTTTTCTTTATAAAAATTTTTTCCATTATGCAGTACCATATTGCAATCTGAACTTATAAATTTCATCTTTACTTCTTTCACTTTGTTCATTTCCCATATATCATCTTGATCTGATAACATGATTACATCATTCTTACACTTACTTATTGCATTCTCAAAGTTTAAATTAACGCCTACATGATTGTTGCAATATAACTTTATTCTATTATCATTTTTTATATATTCTTTTATTATTTCTATTGTAGTATCTGTTGATCCATCATCACAAATTACTATCTCATCATCTTCTTCCAATTGATTAATAATTGAATCTAATTGTTCTTTTATATATTTCTCTCCATTGTATGTAGCCATTGCTACAGAAATTTTTATTTCTTTATTCATCTTATTTCTCCATATCTCTCTATTAATTACACTCTTATATTCTTTAACTATATTAAAAACATTTATTTAAAAACTTATATTAGTATAATATTTAACTTTTATAATCTTCAATATAGTATAACTAGCTTATTATTTATATTGCAGTTTTTAATAGTATAAAAATATCCTAATATAAGTTTTAATTTATTTATCTATACGTTTCTTTCCATTATTATCGATAAGGCTTTAACTTTATTTTATATTTAAATATTCTATTCACAGTGCTAAATCAAATAAAACTAGAAAGCTTATTTTTGTAATTTATTATAATTATAGAACTCCAAATGCCTTAATAGCTTAAATATATCTATTAATATTAATCATCTTCTAATGGACCTAATAAATAAAATATATAATTTTAACATCATAGTTCCCTTTAATTATTCACCCTAATTTTACAATTTCTCGACTTTTAACCATTGCTTTTTATAATTCTTGAATATGTACATTTAAACTTCTTAATAAATAATCACTAATATAATTCAGCTTTCTTATCTAAACTGTCTATTTTCACATCCTAATGCTGTTGCAAATCTTATAGCTAAATTTATTAACCAATAACTTGATTTATAATCTCTAAAAGTTTTATTTTCCTTATTCATTAAATCAAAAAACTCTTCTTTACTTAATCCAAGTTTGTTTGTAATATACTCTAAATCTTGCATTGCTGTTTCCTCATCATATGGTGGTTTAGCCAAGATTTCTAAAGCCTCATCTCTTTTTAATTGTCCTGTTAAAATTAGGCTAGAAAAATGTGCTCTTCTTTTATCATATCCAAATTTCTTTATTAGCCAATAACCTTCATAAAATCTAGTAAATATACATTCAAAGTGCTTATTTGCATACCTTTGCCATCCAAATCTCTTTTCTAATGTAGAAATAGCCATTTCTTTTTCATATGGTATTAAATCTAAAGGCTTAACAACCTTCATACCTTTAAAATATCTGTAATATAATCTGTATTTGAACATTCCACAAAGAGGAAGTGTCTTTAATTTTATTTTCCCAAATTTTTTATGTATATCTTTTATTTGTTTTACATCATTAACATAAACCCATTCATTAGGCTCACGTACACATTCTGTTGAGTAATTTCCCCCTGTTAAAACATATTTAATTCCATTTTTAGCTGCATAATTATATAATGCAGCAAATATAACATGATCTTGTGGTATATCTTGGTATGGAACTTGTGATTTAAAATACGCCACTTGTAAATCTTTCATCTCATTCCAGTTAATAACTTCAGTATATAATTCTAAGTTTAAGCCATTAATCATTTTTTTAATGTTTTCAACAGCTACGTCTAAGTTCCATCCTGTATCAACCGCAAATACTAAAGGTCTTAAACCCAATTTCTCTACTGCATAGTATAAAAGATATGAACTATCTACGCCTCCACTTAAACCTATAATACAATCATATTTTTTTCCTTTTCCATAAGCTTTAATCTTTTCTACTATACTAGCTAACTCTTTAGCTCCACGTTCATCTGGATGCCAATTAGGTTTTATATTGCTATAGTAATTATTACAATGATCACAAACTCCTTTTTCATCAAATTTTATAAGTGAATCCGTAGTATCCATTACACAATTGCTGCATACCTGATATTCTCTTTTAATCATTAGTATCTACTCTCCTCTTCTTTTTATTTTCTCCATATAAATCTATTAATTATATCAGTGTAACCCTGAATTATATTAACAACTTTATTAGAAACATTTATATCAGTATAGTCATGAACCTTTACAAGTTTAGCTCCATTTTGCTTTTGATTAGTTATTACTTCAATTGCCTGTGTTATACTGTCAAAGGTTATTCCACCTAGTATAACAGATCCTTTATCTATAGCTTCTGGTCTTTCTGTACTTGTTCTTATAGATACTGCTGCAAAACCCATTATATTTGATTCCTCTGCTAATGAACCTGAATCTGATAAAACACAAAAAGCTTCTTTTTGTAGTTTATTATAATCATAGAATCCAAAAGGTTTTAATTGCTTAATATTCTTATGAAATTTAATCTTCTTTTCTTCTATCCTCTTCCAACTTCTTGGATGCGTAGAATATATAACTGGTATATTATACTTTTCAGCAATTGCATTTAAAGCATCTGTTAAGCTCTTAAAGTTTTCATCATTGTCAATATTTTCTTCTCTATGTGCACTTACTAATATAAACTTTCCTTTTTCAAGCTCTAATCTATCAAGAACATCTGACTTATCAATCTTAGTCATATACTTAGCAAATACTTCTGGAAGTGGTGATCCTGTTACGAATGTATATTCTTTTCTCATTCCTTCTGATAGTAAATATCTTCTTGCATGTTCTGTATATGCTAAATTAACATCTGATGTAACATCAACTATTTTTCTATTAATTTCTTCTGGAACATTTTGATCAAAGCATCTATTTCCAGCTTCCATATGAAATACAGGAATTTTTAATCTTTTAGCTGCAATGGCACTTAGACAAGAGTTAGTATCTCCTAATATAAGTAAAGCTTCTGGCTTTTCTTTAGCTAATATCTTATAACTTTCTGCTATAATATTACCCATTGTTTCTCCAAGGTCATTTCCTACTACCCCTAAAAAATGATCTGGTTTTCTTAATTCTAATTCCTCAAAAAATACATCATTTAAGGTATAGTCCCAATTTTGCCCTGTATGAACTAAGATATGATCAAAGTATTTATCGCATTTTTTTAAAACTTCTGCTAATCTTATTATCTCAGGTCTTGTCCCAACTATAGACATTACTTTTAACTTCTTCATATATTAAACCTCCAAGAAATAAGTATCTGGTTTTTCTTTATCAAATATTTCATTAACCCACATTATAGTAACCATGTCAGTTGTTCCAATATTTATTATGTTATGTGTATATCCTACTGGAATATCTATTACCTCAAGTTTTTCGCCACTAACCTTATACTCTATAATCTCATCAGAATCAATTTTTCTAAATTGTATAAGTCCTTCACCACTTACTACTAAAAACTTTTCATTCTTAGTATGATGCCAATGATTGCCTTTAGTTATTCCCGTTTTAGATATATTAACTGAAACCTGTCCCCTATCGGAAGATTTCAAAAATTCTGTAAATGAACCTCTGTTATCTGTATTCATTTTTAGAGGATAACTAAATTTATCTTCTGGTAAATAACTTAAATAAGTACTATAAAGCTTTTTAGTAAATTCATCTTCCATATTAGGAACCATTAAGTTTTTTCTACTTTCAACAAAACTATTTAAAAGTTGTACTATTTTACCTAAAGTAGCTTTATGTTCTATATCTACTTTTACATATCCACTTAATGAATTTTTATCTTCCATTGATGAAATCAAACATCTAACAACATCATCAATATAAACTAAAGTTAATTCTATATTAGGATCAGAAACCCAAATTTCTTCACCTTTAGCAATGTTATTACAGAATGTAGCTACCGCTGAATTGTAATTAGGTCTACACCATTTTCCAAAAACGTTTGGTAATCTATATATAAATACTTTAGCCTTTGATGAAGCATCATACATTAGTAATGTTTCTTCTGATAGCTTTTTACTTTTTCCATAAGCATTATCTAATTCTGCTTGTATAGAAGAAGTTATTACTATAGGTGTTTTTTTGTTATTCTCTTTTAAAAACATTACTATTTCTTCTGTTAAACCTGAGTTTCCCTGAAAAAATTCTTTTTCATCCTTAGGTCTATTAACTCCTGCTAAGTGAAAAATAAACTCGGCTTCTAATAAAGCATTTTCTAATTCTTCTTTACTATTGTCTTTATCTATTGCTATAACTTCATATTTTTTTAACTCTTTTAATGTAGCTATAAGGTTTTTGCCAATAAACCCATTAGCTCCTGTAACTAAAATTTTCATAGCTCTCTCCTATTAAACGCTTTTAGATAAAGCATCTATTTCTTTTTCTTTTAAAACTCTAGAATCCTTTAATTCCTTTTGAATATATGGAAGCTTTAATAACATTTCTTTAACTTCTTCAATATTTATTCTATTTGTATTATCTGAGTTGTATTCTTCTTGACTTCTTCTAGATCCACTACCTTCTGTAAAATATTTAGCATAATTCAAATCTCTATTATCTGATGGTATCCTAAAATAATTCCCATGATCCTCAGCCTTAACGAATTCTTCTTTCGTTAATAAAGTTTCATAAGCTTTTTCTCCATGTCTAGCACCTATTATTTTTATACCAACATTTGAATCAAATAATTCTTTTAAAGCCGTTGCTAATTCTAATATTGTACATGCTGGTGCTTTTTGAACAAATATATCTCCTTGTTGTCCACATTCAAATGCATATAAAACTAAATCAACAGATTCCTCAAGAGACATCATATATCTAGTCATATTAGGATCTGTTACTGTTAAATCTTTTCCTTGGCTCATTAACTCAATAAATAGTGGAATAACTGAACCTCTAGAAGCCATTACATTACCATATCTTGTTCCACAAAATACTGTTTCTCCTTCCTGAGCTGCTCTTGCTCTAGCTATCATTGTTTTTTCTGCCATAGCTTTAGATATGCCCATAGCATTTACTGGATATACTGCTTTATCAGTACTTAATAATATACATTTCTTAACATTATTAAGTAAGCAGGATTTAAATACATTATCTGAACCTTCTATATTTGTTTGTACAGCTTGCATTGGATAAAACTCACAAGATGGAACTTGCTTTAAGGCTGCTGCGTGAAATACATAATCTACGCCTTTCATTGCATAATTAAGGCTATCTAAATCCCTGACATCACCTATGTAATACTTAACTTTATCACTTTTTATAATTCTTCTCATATCATCTTGTTTTTTTTCATCTCTAGAAAATATTCTTATTTCTTTAATATCTGTATCTATAAATCTATTTAATACTGCATTACCAAAGGATCCTGTCCCACCTGTTATTAATAAAACTTTATCCTTAAACACACGCTCTTCCCCCTATACATTTATAATTTTTTCCAATTGAATCAACAATTTCTCTCTTGTAAAATTGTTATTAAAATATTTCTTTCCATTTCTACCAAGCTCACGTATTTTATCTTCACTCATGTTAAATAGTCTCAGAATATTTTCAGATAATTTAATATAATCTTCAGCTTCACATACTAACCCACAGTTGCTTTCTTTAATTATTCTATTTCCTTCACCACTAATTGCTGCAACTATTGGCTTTCCAGCTGCCATATAAGATTGAACCTTTGCTGGTAATGTAACTCTTAATATTTCTTCATCTTTTAATGTTACTATTAACGCATCAGATTTTGAAAAATACTTAGGCATATCACTTGATGGCTTTCTTCCTAATAGATTCACATTATTCTTTAAATCATATTTATCTATCATGTTTTTTATATTTTCTAACTCACTTCCATCTCCCAATATATTCCACCTTATGTTTTTTTTATCTTTTAGCATATTTGCTGCTTCTATTATAGTATTAACACTTTGAGCCTTACCTATATTTCCAGCAAAAGTAACTATAAAATCATTTTTTAATTTATCTATTTCTTCTACATTTGAATAAAAATCCTCTGCCCACTGTGGAAAATACTCTATTTTATTTTTATCAATACATTCTTTTATTAGTATTTCTTCATATCCTCTTGATGCAATTAATAATTTATCAAAGGAGTTGTATATCTTAATACATATTCTTTTCATTAATTTTCTTATACTTTTATTAGATATATTAACTATTGAATAAAAAGTTTCTGGCCATAAATCTTGAATATATATATATGAAGGAATTTTTTTTAATTTAGATAAAATTATTGCAGGTATAGCTGTAGTTAATGGCGATACTTGAAAAACAAACACTTTATCATATTGTTTAAATATCATTGGAATTATTCTTATAGATGCACTTATCATAAAGGATAAATAATTTAAAGCTAATAATATAGAATTACTTTTTCCTCTTGGTATAATTCCTACTCTCGTTACTTTCATTCCTTTATATTTCTTTGGTCCTCTTTTTAAGTATGAATAACCTTTGTATAACTTTCCTTCTGGATAATTAGGTAATCCTGTAAGTATTTCAACTTCATGTCCTAACTCATTAAGTCCTCTACAAATATCATTTATTCTAAATTCTTCCGGCCAAAAATACTGAGTCACAACTAGTATCTTCATTTTATATAACATCCTTTATTCCATACTTCATTTTTATTTTTATATTAATTTTTTTACATGAATAAATATTATCGCTTATAAGTTTTATTGTATTTTCATGAATAAACTGCTTTTTTACTGTTCTAGAATTGATTATATATAATACCTTGAAAGCAAACTTTGGAAATAATATTTTTCTTTTTACATCAACAAAATTCAATAAATCCTTAAATTCATAAACTGTATTATCTGATATGTTATAAATTTCATTTATTTCTCTTTCAGCATTATCTATAATATAATTAATAGATTTATATATATTTTTTATGTTACATAAGCTAAGTTTTTGTTTACCATTCCCAACAACATAAGGAATTCCTTTTATTTTAGTTCTTCTTTCAATATTTAAGGTAAAATCTTTCGAATAAACTGGAGCAAGCCTTAAAATTGTATAATTACTTTTACAATTTTCAATTATATAATCCTCAGATAATTTCTTAGCCACAGCATAGGGACTCTTAGGTTCACAATTATCACTTTCTATATATATATCCTTATCTAATCTTTCACCATAAACAGAAATTGTACTAACAAAAATAAAATTTTTAAGTTCTAAGATTTCATTACTTAACTCTATAAGATATTTAGTTGCTTCATAATTTACTTTCATAAAATTATCTCTAGATAAGTCATTTCCTTTATTATGGGCTATGGCAGCACAATGTATTATAAAATCTACATCTTTATTTTCATTAAATATTCTTTTTATACCCTCTTTATTTGAAATATCACATGAGTAATATTTATGGCATCCATCCCAACTTTGCTTTTTACCTATTCCTATTATTTCATGATTATTCCTTAGTTTATTACATAAATAACTTCCTACTATTCCATAAACACCAGTAATTATAATCCTCATTAATCCACCCCATTACCTAAAATCACAAATTAAACACTTAATCTATTTTCTCTATTTTTGGATTTAGAACTTGAACCTTCTACAACCCCCTCTGCTTTAGCAACCTTAAATACTGTCATAAATATTATCTTTATATCCAAGATAAAAGATTTGTTTTCCAAATAGTATTTATCTAAGGTTGTCTTCTGCAAATCATTATTATGATCTCTCCCATTAATTTGTGCCCAGCCTGTTATTCCTGGCAAAAGCTTATGTACACCTTCTTTAGTTCTTAATTCCTTTAAGTGATACTGATTATATAAAGCTGGTCTTGGTCCTACAAAAGTCATTTCCCCTTTTAAAATATTAATTAATTGTGGAAGTTCATCTAAACTTGTTTTTCTAAGTATTTTTCCAACTGTTGTTAAATAACTTTTAGCATCTTTAAGCTTATCTGTTGCTACATTAGGAGTTCCAACCTTCATAGTTCTAAACTTATAAAGCTTAAATAACTCATTATTTTTTCCTATTCTGTTTTGTGTAAAAAACACTGGTCCTTCTGAGTTTAATTTTATGAATATTGCTACTATTAAAAATATTGGTGAAAATATAATTAAAAAAATTAAACTAATAAAAATATCAAGTAACCTCTGCATTCCTTCATCCACCCCCAAAAATTTATCTTATATAATACTACCTGATTCAATAATTGATTCTTTTTCTATGTTTTTCCCTTCTGTTATGCAAGCTCTAGCCTTTATAGTTGATAATTCTCCTATTTTCACCATGCTTCTAACTACAGCTCCAGATGAAATATGAACTCCTTTGCCAATAATTGAATCGTGATCTATAACTGAGTTAATATTTAAAATACATCCCTTTCCAATAAAGCAATCTACATTTACTATTGCACCAGATAAAATAACTGTTCCTATATCAATTTTGCTATATTTACTAAGACTTGCTTTTGGATGAATTATATTAGGTACTACAAATCCTTCTTCTATAAGCATATCTATAAATCTTAATCTAACTTCATTATTTCCAATAGCTACAAATGCATATTTATATGTACTCTTAAAATTCCTATATTGATTTGTCCTTCCAACAACCTCAAAGTTATATACTTTATCTATGTTAGCATTGTCATCTAAAAAGGATATCTTCTTATATTTATTTTCTAATTCAGCTGCTTCTGCAACAACTTTCCCATGGCCACCAGCACCAATTATAAGTAAATTTTCCATTTTCCACTCATCTCATTTCCTATTAGGTATA
This sequence comes from Clostridium sp. SGI.024, assembly GCF_050315195.1. Taxonomy (NCBI): domain Bacteria; kingdom Bacillati; phylum Bacillota; class Clostridia; order Eubacteriales; family Clostridiaceae; genus Clostridium; species Clostridium sp. SGI.024. Next base: position 23,967 of record NZ_JBNPON010000003.1, read on the forward strand.
TATAATTATAAATTAACTACTTTTTTGTCTATAAGTTGGCACTATTTCTTCTATCTTAGGTATTAATTCTTTTTTATTATCTTTATCTATAATTTCTTTTAAATCTTCAATTTTTTTTCTTAATATATTTAAATCACTAAATATTGGTTTACCTATAAATATCTTCTTATGACTTGTATTAGTAAGCCCCTCTTCACTCATTAACAACTCTTCATAAAGTTTTTCCCCTGGCCTAAGGCCTGTAACCTTTATTTTTATGTCTTTATTTGGTTCATAACCTGAGAGTCTTATTAAATCATAAGCTAAATCATATATTTTAACTGGTTCTCCCATATCTAGTACAAATATTTCTCCGCCTTTTGCAAAAGCTCCAGCTTGTAATACAAGTTGAGTGGCTTCAGGTATAGTCATAAAATATCTAATTATATTTTTATGTGTTACTGTAACTGGCCCCCCCTGTGCTATTTGCTTTTTAAATAGTGGAATTACTGAACCATTACTTCCAAGTACATTTCCAAATCTAACTGCTACAAATTTAGTGTGGCTAACCTTATCATAAGATTGTATTATCATTTCACATATTCTCTTAGTTGCTCCCATAACATTTGTAGGATTAACTGCTTTATCTGTGGAAATTAATACAAACCTTTCAGAGTTATATTTATCTGCACATTCAACAACATTTAATGTACCAAAAACATTATTCTTTATAGCTTCCATTGGGCTATCTTCCATAAGTGGAACATGTTTATGAGCTGCTGCATGAAAAACTATATCTGGTTTATATTTATCAAAGACTTGTTCTAATCTTTTTTTATCTCTAACTGAACCTATTAATACTAGTAAATTTAATTTGGGGTATTTATATCTAAGCTCATTTTGTATATCATAAGCATTATTTTCATATATATCGAAAATTATTAATCTATTTGGATTAAATTTTGATATTTGTCTGCAAAGCTCTGATCCAATTGAGCCACCTCCACCTGTTACTAGTACTGTTTTGTTTTTTATATAATTAGAAATACCTTGCATTTCTAACTCTATAGGTTTTCTTCCTAGTAAATCTTCAATTTCAACATCTTTGATTTGATTTAAAGATACCTTTCCATCTATTACTGAATATATACTTGGCATCATTTGAATCTTACACTCTGTCTTCTTACATTTATCAAGAATTTCTTTCTTATCTTCTTCATTCATAGATGGTGCTGCAATTATAATAGTTTCAATTTCTTTTTCTTTACAGACTTTAATTATGTCTTTTCTTGTGCCCTCTATTTTTATTCCTAAAATACTTTTTCCAACCTTATACTCATTATCATCTATTAATGCAATTGGATTGTATTTACTATTTTTATTATTTTTCATTTCTTTAATTACTAGTATTGCTGCTTCTCCAGCACCTATAATTAATGTTCTTTTTAAATTGCTTACATTAGTTTTAACATCTAAAATATTAGTAAATCTACTATATATCCTAAAGGAAACTCTAAATCCAACTATAAATAAGATAACTAATATTCCAGATAATATTGCTACTGCATATGAAAAGTCTATCTTAAATGCAACTGTTAAAATTGTTGATATTACATTCCCAGTAATGCAGGCTCCTATAACTAAAAGAAATTCATCTATACTTGCATAGTTCCATATACTTTCATACAACTTAAAGAAATAAAAACTTATTAAATAAATAGCTATAAAAACTATAGCAATTTTTTCATAATCTTTTACTAATTGCAGAAATATTCCATATTCATATCTAAAATAAATTGCTAAAACATATGCTATATTTATAAGTATTGCATCTACAAGAATCAATATAAAGCTTCTGTATTTTCCTAACTCCTTCATTTATTCACCTACTTTACTTTAACCCCTTATTTTTTAAAAATATCTAATAATCCCTTTTTTTCTTTTATTTCGTTACCAATAAATTTAATTTCATCATTATTTAAAAGTTTTTCCCCTGACTCTTTTAAATAATTAAAGTAGTTATTATCAATAGCTTTTAATGCTTCAACACCCAACTTCATATTTGGATTTCTTCTTTTGTCTCTATGAGCATCAGATCCAAAAAAGCTGTATATTTTATTTTTCAAGAAAATTTTTGCTGTTTTCTTAACTTCCTTGCCAAAATCTCCAGTTAAACTTCCAATATTAAGTTGAAATAAAAAACCTTCTTTAATAAATTCATTTATTAAAGAAGGTGATTTTATAAACTTAATATATCTTTCTGGATGTGCAATAATAGGCACAATTCCTTTTAACTGTAGTTCATATAAAATCTCTATCACTTCTTCAACTGAAAAGTTTCTCATATTAAACTCAATTAACATATATCTTGATTCATTTATTGTTCCAATTATTTTATTTTCAAAATTTTCTAATATTTTTCTATTAAAATAAACTTCTTGACCACAATAAATTTCAATATCTATCTCATTATACTTAGCCAAAAGACTTATTTCTTTTGCTTTTTCTTTAACCTTAATTATTGGCACTTCATAATATCCTAACAAGTAATGAGGCGTAAGTACTAATTTTTTAGTACCACCCTCATTTGCCTGTTTTAGCATATTTATAGTCATCTCTTTTGATTCTGAACCATCATCAATTCCCCAAATTAAATGAGAATGAATATCGACCATAAACTCACCTCACTAAATAATCTTTTTTTGCGATATATATATTTATATTCTGTATATTCCGAACATTTTTCTTTCAAAATTCACCTTTTATTTATACTGCTATTAATTGTTATAAAATATTTTCTAACCCCTTATATACTAAAAAATCATTTAATAAACTTACATTTTATTTATCACCGTAATAATAATAATATTTGTTTCTATTTGCATCTATTCCATTTAATATTGTTCCAATTACATGTGCATTAACTTTATTTAAAAGATCAATAGCATTTTTTATTGATTCCTTTTTTGTTTTTCCAGCTCTGACTACTAATATAGTTCCATCTGCTTTAGTAGATAAAATTTGTGAATCTGTAACTGCTTGTACTGGTGGAGTATCTAAGATAATATAATCAAAAGCACCCTTTAGTTCTTCTAACAGGCTTTCCATTGCTTTTGATGAAAGCATTTCAGATGGATTTGGTGGTATTTTACCTGAGGTTAATAAAACTAAATTTTTATTGCATTTATGCATAGCTTTATACAAATCAGCATTTCCTACCATTACATCTGATAAGCCAATTAAATTTGAAACCTTAAATTTCTTATGTAAGCTTGGTTTTCTTAAATCACAATCTATTAATATAACTTTTTTATGGTCTTGAGCCATACTTAAAGCTAAGTTCCCTGCTGTGGTTGACTTTCCTTCTCCTGGCTCTGAACTTGTTATAACTATTACCTTATATTCTTTATCAAATGATGAATATTGTATATTTGTTCTTAAGGTTCTATAGCTTTCTGCTGCTATAGACTTAGGTTCTTTATCAACTATAAACATAACTTCCTCCTAAGACTCCTTTACTGTAGGTATTGATCCAATTACAGGGATTTCAAAGGCCCTTTCTAATTGTTCTTTATTTTTAAATGTATTATCTAAAAACTCTAATAAAAATACTAATCCAGCTCCAACCATTAAACCTAATAAAAATGCTAGTGCTATATTCATTTTTTTATTAGGGCTAACTGGTTTTTCTGGTAATTCTACTGATTCTATAACTTGTATATTCCCATTTGGAACTAACTCCTTGGATGTTTTTATAAATTCATCAGATATCCCTTCAATAACTACTTTGGCTTCTAGAGGGTTATTACTCTTATATTTAACTTCTAAAATTTGAGTATCAGCTACAGTAACTACTGTAAGATTTCTTAATACATCTTCTACTTTTAATTTTAGTCCAACTTCTTTTAAAGCTTTAGAAATTAAATCCTTAGTTTTTATAGTTTCAGAATATGTCTTCATTAACTGTTGATACATAATTACATCACCTTGGTTGTAAGCTTTATTTTCACCTTCTTCCTTTCCTATAAAAACCTTAGTATTTGCTTCATACTTAGGCTTAATTACAAAAAAGCTTAATGTAGCTGAAACCATGGTTGCAATTAATGTAATACATACTATCATTAGCCATCTTTTTTTTAGAGCTTCAATTATCTCCTCCAAGCTTATCATTTGATCTTCCAAATTACTTCCTCCTAACAAAACATAAAAATATTTTTATTAATTTATATAAGCTAAGAATATATTGACAAAAAGTTTTTTTATTTATACTTTTTATTCAATATATAACAGGAATATTTAATATCCTTTAAAATTACATAAAACATTATATCATAACTTTTATTTTTTTCATTAAAAATATTCATATTTTTACAATTTCACCTATATTATTACAATTTAATAACTTTTATTATATATTTTTTTCACAAAATTAAATTTTCTGTTTTTTACAATATAAAAACAATAATTTCTTTTAAAAGTAAAAATAGTGATGGTAAAGTTGCAAAAACTCCAAATAGAAAACAGTGTTCCTACTTGGAGTTTATTTTATCACTTTAAATTTTTAATTGCTCCCGTGGATTCTTTGATGAAAACTTAAAATTATTATTTTTATTGTATTTATAATACTTATTTTAACATATATTACCTATTTCCCAAGTAATTAATTGTTAAAACCCTAGATAAAGTTGAAGCTTTCTCTATGGTATTATCCATCAATATATTTATTATAATTTTTTTGCAATCATAGTAATATCAAATATATCTATAATGTTATCTAAGTTCAAATCATATTTATGTTTCCAGTTATCACTTTCCTTTGATATTCCATACCTCAATGCTAATGCACTTAAATCTTCAATATCTATAATACTGTCGTTATTAAAATCTTCATTTATTTTTAAAGAAATTTTATCAATCTTCGTTGAATCTATATTCAAAATATTATCAGTTATATATAGTCCATATATTCTATGTTCTGATGTGTATATTGTTTTTATCTCCTTAGACTTTATATTATAACTTTTAACTTCGTACCCATCTGAAAAATTTAATGTATTATTATAGCCAACCATACATATAGGATTTATTCCTTGAAGTTCAAGTTTGTTATTACTTCCTAATAAATCCATAGAATAAATATCATTCCTATTTGATGATAGATAATAAAGCTTATCATTAACTCTAGATAAATCATTATTATTATAATTTCTTAAAAACTTAAAGCTTTCATCATTACATTCTGGATATTGGCTTTTGTTCCAAGTATGACTTGTACTCATTTCTTCATTTGATTTATTAAAATAAGTATATCTTCTCTTATTTGTTTCTGGAACTGGATCATTAAAAGTAACATCAAGGTTATAATACTTACCATTTATCTTAATATAGTTCCAAGCATGATTCATTTCATCGCTAGTTATTATACCACTTTCTATCCCTAATATATTTGCTAATAATTTTACTGATTTTTCATATCCATCACATACAGCCGAACCATTTATTAAAGCTCCATAGACAGTATGAGAAATCTCTGGTATAGTATCTCTTAGATAATTATTATAGTCATAATTTTCAAACATATTACACTAAATTCATTATTTACAGTTAACTCTTTCAAAATTAGGCCTGCAAAAAATGTTAATTTTTTTTATTTTATTTTACATAAAATAAAAAGAGTAAAAACTAAGCATTTCGCTAAAATTTTACTCTTTGTAAAAAAAGAATTTAATATATAGTATATTTCTATTAAATATTTATAAAAAATAAATAAAAATATTTTTATTTTATGTCTAATTATTTTAAGCTTAAGAACTCCTCAATTTCTTCTTTATTATCTATAGCATATTTTCTTATTACTTTTAGGTTCACATAAAGTGGTACAGATATATTTTTTCTTTCTAATAATACATCTATATTTTTTATTAAATCATCAGCACTAGTTATTAAGTATTCTTCTCTATCAAAAACTTCTTTTTTATCTTTATCAAAGGAAATTAAATCTCTATTGACCTTAGTAAGTCCTACGAACTCAGATTTTCCACCTTTATTAATCCACCTAAAGGTTCCTAAAATTTTAGTTATCCCTATTTCTTCTGGAGATTTACATAAAAGTTTTCCTCCGTTTTCTTCCCATAGTTCTCTATTCATAGCATAAACTATTGTATCAGTAAAACTTTTTCCTCTTATATCTGACCAATCACAGGATCCACTTCCAGTTGGTACTAAAAGTCCAGCACTAGATTGAGCAACCCTGTTTTGTGTCCAAAGCACTAAATAATTATCACTTGTAATAGCTATGGTGCTTATTCCAATTTCATTATTCATAATAGATGCTGTAATATCCTTTAAATAATATCCATCTTTCCTTTTTATTACTGGCATAAAATCTTCAGCTGATGCAATTAATTTATTGTCTTCATTAGATCTTAATTCTTTTCCTGAAATTATATTAGTTAAATATGTGTCATAGTAACTTCCTTTATGGCAATAAACTTTTTTTTCATTAGTATTTATCTTTATATCTGCAGAAATACATAATTTCTTCTCATTAAAAAACATCTTTCCATAAAAATTAGAAAGCCTATAATTGAATTTTAAAAATGGAAGTAAATTCTCCTTATTCTCTTTTATAAATCTTTTTATATTCCTCTCCATATTTCTAGATTCTTCTAGCTCAAAATTTCCTTCTCTTATATAGTTATCTAAGCTAGTGCTTCTAACTACTCTTTCTATTTTCCCTGAAGGAAGAGTAATATCTTCTATTATATAATCACTTGTTAAACTATTTTCTATTTTTACTTCATTATATATTTTTTCCTGAAAATCGCACTTTATATATCCATATCTTAAATCCATACTATCTTTTATTTCAGAAATAATATTATATAAATCATATATAAATTTTATTATAGTTCCTAAGAGAACAAATATTATTGCTTTACCATTATTATTTTCAATAAATAACTCATTCCAACTACTTATTAATGTATAAGTTGATGTAATAAATAGTAATAAATCTATAAAAACTATTATTACTTCCATTCTCTTTATTTTAAATAAGTATAAATTATAATCTATAAAATTTTTAAACATATCCTTCCCCCATTGTTAAAATATGATTAATCTCTTTTATTATAATTTTTTTCATTGGCTTTCTCAATTTTTATTTTTAATATTTAGTTATATCTTTTTTATTACTTTTGCTGGATTACCTGCTATAATGCAATTACCTTCCATAAAGCTTTTTGTAACTACACTACCAGCTCCAACAATTGTAGAATCCCCTAAAACTACTCCTGGAAGTATTACACTATTCATACCAATCCAGCATTTTTCACCCAAAACTACATCTTTTACTTCTGAGTGTTTATCTAAATTTTTCAAATCATGATTAGCTGTTATTATTCCTACATTTGGAGCTATATAAGATCCTTTTCCTATTATAATTTTCCCTATTGCTTGAAAATATGTTCCATTAGTTTGAAAATTATTTAAATCATCAGAATGAAAAATTATATTATCTTTTTCAGGCAAATAAATTTTCACACCTGGTGCAACTGGCCAAGGTATATCTCTATTTATTCCTAGAATTTTTTGAAAGAAGAATCCTCTAAATATCCAATGCCATCCTTCTCCTCTTATACTATTGAAATGCTTCCCTTTAATATATTTCTTTTTATATGCATATCTAAATAAAGTAATACTGAAAAAATAATAAATTAATTTTTTTATTATTCTATATATCTTTCCTAACTTCAATACTTTATCCCCTTTTCTATATAATCATTATTTTATTGAATTTAGTTCTTTAAATAGTTTTTTAATATCTTTGCCATTAATTAACATCATTATTAAAATAAAAATTAAATAAGCTATTATTAAAATAATGAAACTAGAATCTATAAATTTATATAGAAATTCTTTAACCTTTATATTTATTATAGTAAATATGATTATTTGTAAAATTAGTGATTTAATCTTCTTAATATCAAGAATCTCTATTAAAGATATTTTTAACATTTTTGTACCATGATATAATTGAATAAATCCTACAAAGATTATACTTAACAAAGATGCAATAGCAGCACCAATCATACCCATTAATTTTAAAAATACTATATTAAGAACAAAATTTATTGCTAAAGTTAGTATTGAATATCTTAATATTAATTTAGACTTACCATTAGCATTTAATAACATCCCAAAGTTAGTGAATCTTGCCATATCAACTAATATATAAATTACAAATATCCATAAACCAGCTTTATATTTTTCAGAATATAAAAATTGTAATAACTCAGGGGCTACTGATAATGCTCCACCTGCTAATATCCAAGTACTTATATATCCAATTTTAATATAACTTTTTAAAATATTTTTCAAATCAGTTATTTTATTATTATTTGCTAATGAAATTATCTTTGGAGTTATTACTAATGTAAGTGAACTAACTATAAACTCAAAAGGAAGTTGTTTAGATACGTTGGTGTATAAAGCCAAATCTTCTGTTGACATAAACTTTCCTATTAGTAGCTTATCCATATCTTTTAATAATGTTCCCATCATTAATGCTACACCTAAAGGAATAGAGTACTTTAATATATCTCTAATTAAGTTAAATTTGATTTTACATATATTTAACTTAAAATGCTCCCTAAAAAAATTCCATCCCAAAAATATAATTTGAATTATGTCTATAGCTATCATTGATATTATTATTGTAGCTATATTTAATGTAAAATTTGTAATTATAATTATACTAATTAATTGCATAGAAGATACCACAAAATTTCTAATTGAAATAAATTTTGCTTCACCACTTGAAATATATAAAGATTGCAATATTAAAATTAAGTTATTTAAAAGTGGCTTAATTGATAAGTATATAATTAAATTTTTAATGTCTTCATTATTAAAATAAACCGTAAATTCATTTTTAAAAATATTTATTAGAAGGAATCCTATTACTCCAAAAATTATTGATAATGTTAATATATTATTTATATATAATTTCTTTTTATTTATATCATTTTCTCTATTGAAAAAATATAATACTGCACTATCTAGTCCAATACTAAAAATAGTAGTAGAAATTGATATTATAAGGATTGCTTGTGAGTACGTACCATAATCATAAACATCAAGTTTTCTTGATAATATCATTGTTTGAATCATTGAACTAACTATAGTAATACATTTTACAAACATTAAATAAATAGAATCCGATCCATATTTTCCTTTTCTTGAAGTAGCCATTCTATAGATCCTTTCATAATTTATATTAAGAATAATTTGATATTAGTAAATTAAAATATTTTACTGATTTTTTTATATGAAAATTTTCTTCTGCAAATCTTCTTGAATTAATTACTATTTGATTTTTTTCTTCTTCACTATAATTTAAATATTTTACTATTTCCTTGCATATATCAAATTCATTCAAATCTACAGTTTTACCAAAGTCATTTTTAACAATTAATTTAGTATCTCCCACATCAGATGCAATAATATAGCAGCCTGATGAAATAGATTCTAACAAAGATTGAGAAGGGTAATTTTCATTTTTTTGTAATGATAAGAAAACTCTAGCATTAGGAAGTATAGTTTTAGCATTTATATATCCTTTAAAATCTACTAAATCATCTAAATTATTTAATTTTACATATTCAACCAAACTTTGAAGTTCTTGTCCATTTCCACAAATTAAAATTTTATATTTATTATTTCTTAATTCATTTTTACATAAATTAACAGCTTTTAAAGCTAGTAATGGATTTTTTTCTTCTATTAATCTAGATGAAAATACTATAATATTTGATTTATCAAGGGGTTTATATTCTTCTAAATTAGTAAATGAGCCTGGTGTATAAGTAATATTTTTCACTTTATAATACTCTTTAAAATTATTAAGTTTAGAAGGATATAATATATCTATATGATTGGCTAATCTACTTAAAATTCTCAAAGATATCTTTTCCTTATTGGAATATAGCTTTAATTCTGCCAATTTTATATCTGCTATTGTTAGGATATTTTTACTTTTAATTAGCTTACTTATTATAATTAATGGTATTTTTTTAAATCCAACATCAAAGTGAAAAATTATTTTATATTTATTTTTCATCATTATATAAATTGCATGAAATATATTGCTACATACTATTATATTTAAAAATAGTTCTCCTATATATTCCTCTAGAAAATCATTTATTTTATCACTTTTTCCTATAATAATAATATCAAAATTATTTGTATTTTTAGAAATATTATTGAATATTCTAAGTAGTCTTCTTTCTGCTCCTCCACAGAAATCTGACCAAAAGAAAAAAAACATATTCATATTTTACCCTTTCTCATCTTTCAGTTTGTTAGTGTGATTTTTAACATTATTTATAAAAAATGCAATTATTATAAAAACTGCTCCGCCTCTATATGATGTGAAAATTGAGTCAGCTGTACTTGCTATAATGCAATATAATAATAGTGAAGTCATTGCTAATTTCACTTTAGGTTCAACTTTAAATTTAAATAATAAAATAAATAACAGTAGTATAGCAATTAAATAAAATATTAATCCAATAAACCCTGATTCTGCAGTTATTGCTGCCCAATGTGCATCCATAGCAAAGTCTGTTTTCTCTGGTGAAATTCCCCATACATTATTTATTCCATAATAATAATATAATGGTGAATATCTAGTTGTTGAAAAATATGTAGCAAAAGTCCCAAATCCACTTCCAAGTGGGAAAAAATCTTTGGCTATTTCTATACTAGTTCTAAGCAATACTCCTCTTGCTTCTTTTGAACTAAAAAGATTTTTTATTATCCTATCATATCCTATCCAAATTATAATTGGACTTATATATAAAAAGTATTTAATTTTAATTTTTCCAGTAACATTTAGCATAAAATATAGTGCTAAAAGTAGCATAAAAAATGCTAATGCTTTAGTTCTTCCAGATACTAAAGTAATAATTAATAGAGGGATAAAGTTAAGTGAGTATACTTTTTCAAATTTATATATGCTATTAAAAAAAAGCATAAGAGTAAAAATACTAAAAGCAAAAAAATCTAATTCTGCAACATGTGAGAAGCCAAGTGGAACTGATTTTATTCCATATCTTATATCTACATAGCTCAAAAAATTAAAGATTATATTTAATCCACCAACAAATGCATATCCAAATAATATTGCTTTAAGAAAATAATATATTTTTCTTAAGGTTTTTCTTTTTATTTTTAATTCTCGAATACATATTCTTGACATATAATAAAGTAATATAAATTTTATACTTAAAAATCCACTTGTTAAAGAAAATAAATGATCATTTTGTATATTAAATGTAATATCAGATATTACCCCAATAATAAAATAACAAAAAAAACATAAAAAAATCCATTTCTCTAATCTATATAGTTTTATTTCTTTTCTATCTAAAAGTATTTTTTTTAGACAAATTAAAAATAATGTTATTAAAATTATTTCATCTAAAAATCCTATTCCTATTAAATTTTCTAATGTTCCTTGGAATATTAACAAAAATATTACTACTAAATAAAACATTTACTCTCCTATTTCTAATCCTTTATCTACTAATGATAAGTAGATATTATCCATTTGCTTAAAATATTTTTTTAAATCAAATTCTTCTAATGCTATTCTTTTTGAATTTCTAGATAATTCATACCATTTATCATAGTTATCTACTAATTCTTCAAATTTCTCTACTAATCCTATAATATCTCCTGGATTTAACATATATCCATTTATATCATTTTTAATTGCCTCATTAATACTACCAACATTTGTGCTTATTACAGGTAACCCATATGAAATTGCTTCTAATATGGAAATAGGTAAGCCTTCATTATATGAAGGTAAAACAAATAATTGTGATTTCTTAAATAACTTTATTTTTTCATCTCCAGTTACCCAACCTGTAAATTCAAAATGGTTATTCATACCACTCTCTTCTACAATTTTTTTTATTTTATTTTCTTCTTTCCCACTACCTGCTATTATGAATTTTATTTTCTTATCCCCACTATAATTACTCAAAATAATTTTTGCAGCATCTACTAAGTCATATATACCCTTTCTTTTGTCTATAATAGCTAAAAATAATATATTGAATTCATTATTAATAAAGGATGCTTTAGTATCATTTACTTCAACAGCATTTTTTAATATGAAAGAATTTATTTTGGGATTTATTTTTTTTACATAATCATTCCAATTTTCACCTAAGGTTATTACATAATCACTATTTACAAGTAAATTAACTATTCTTTTTTTAATTAAATTATTTGCATTTTCATAATATTCCTTAAATTCTGCTCCATGCATATGTACTATCACTTTTTTATTGAATCTTTTTGATATTTTAAATGCGATGTACTTTCTTATGAAGCTTCCTCTTTCTGACATATGCATATGTATAATATCACTTTTTTTTATCTCATTTGTTAATGGAAAAATTCTAGTAATGTATTTAGATATTTTTTTCATGTTATTACAATTGTAATGAGTAGGGAAAAATTTAATTTCAGCATTTTCAAATTTATTGTTTAAAAAACTTAAAACAACAGAGGTCATTCCTCCCTTTACTGTAACTTCTGATCCTAACATTAATACTTTTATTTTATTCATATTTTCTCCTAACAAACATTTCATTAAAAAATATTTTTATAAATTGTGGATATTTAATGAAGTATCTAAAGAATAATCTTCTTGGTTCTTTAAGAAATCTATAGAACCACTCCATTCCTATCAATTGTACAAAATTAGGTGCTCTTTTTACTTCATTAGAAAATATCTTAAATGCTCCACCTACTCCCAATATTAAATTAACATTTAATTTATCCATGTTTTCTCTAATCCATAACTCTTGTTTAGGATTTCCCATACCCACAAAAAGTATATTACTTTTACTTTTATTTATAGTATCTATGACCTTTTTATTATCATTGAAATATCCATTATGAAAGCCAATATTTTTAATATTACTGTATTCTTCTTTTAAATTTTTTTTAATCTTTATCAATGTTTCATCTGTTGCACCTAGAAAAAAAACACTATACTCATTGATATTAGCTAAACTTAAAAGGCTATCCATTAAATCAACACCAGTAATTCTATATATTTTTTTACCTTTTAACCTTCCTGTTGCTACAATAGGCCATCCATCTGCCACTATATATTCACTCTGTTTATATATTTTTTTCACTTCATCTTTTTTGTTATTAATTATATGATCAATATTAGGAGTAAATATAGTTGCTTTATTATTTGAATTTATAAGACTTTCTAATTCTTTTAGCAAAATTGAAATATTATTATTGTAAAATTTTAAATCAAACAACTTATTTATAATAATCACCTACTTATCTATTACACTAATTAATTCATCTATAGCTGTTTTTACTACAATATTTTTAATCTTATACATATTCTCATCTTATTATTTTTAGTATGTGCAAAGCGTATAATAGATATTAAACTAGTTAATTTTCTACTTTAACAAGCATTTTTATCACCAAATAATACAGAAAAAGTTTTAATTATAAGTTTTAAATCTAGTAGAAAACTTCGATCTTTTACATACTTTAAATCCAGTTTCATCCATTCTATAAAATCTATATTATTTCTTCCTGATACTTGCCAATAACATGTAAGTCCAGGCTTTACATTTAACCTTTCTAACATCCAAGGTTCAAATTCAGCTACTTCCTTTGGAAGACTTGGCCTTGGTCCAACTAAACTCATATCACCTTTTAATATATTAATTAATTGTGGTAATTCATCTATGCTAGTTTTCCTTATAAACTTACCTATTTTTGTAACTCTAGGATCATCTTTCATTTTAAACATAGGTCCAGACATTTCATTTTGCTTAGCTAGTTTTTCCTTTAACTCTTCAGCATTAACAACCATAGATCTAAATTTATACATTTTAAACTCTTTTCCATTTAAACCAACTCTTTTTTGAGAAAATATAACTGGCCCCTTAGATTCTAGTTTTATTAAAATAGCTACAATCAATAGTAATGGACTTAAAATCACCAAAGCCACTGCAGATAAAGAAAAATCTATTATTTTTTTCGATAAATTATATATTATCCTATTATCTTTTTTTATTATTCTTTCATCTTCCACTTGCATTGTATCCATATATATTCCATCCCCTTTAAACTTATCTTTTACTAAATATACTTAATAATCTTTTTTTTTCTTTTATTGAATCCCCTATAAATTCAATTTCATCATCATTTAAAAGTCTTTCACTTGAGTCCCTTAAATAATTAAAGTAGTTATTATCCATCTCCTTTAGAATCTCAATGCCTTTACTCATATTAGGATTTCTTTTTTCATCTCTATGAGCATCAGATCCAAGAAAGCTATATATCTTATTTTTTAAGAAAAGCTCTGCTGTTTTCTTAACTTCTTTTCCAAAGTCTCCAGTTATACTTCCTATATTTAACTGAAATAGAAAACCTTCTTCAACAAACTCATTTATTAAAGAAGGACTTTTCATAAACTTAATATATCTTTCTGGATGTGCAATAACAGGCACTATCCCTTTAAGCTGTAACTCGTATAAAATATCAATTACTTCTTTAATAGAAAAGTTCCTCATATTAAACTCAATTAACATATATCTAGAATCGTTAATAGTTCCAATAAGCTTATCTTCAAAACTTTCTAATATTCTTTCGTTGAAATAAACTTCTTGCCCACAATAAATTTCAATATCTAAATTTTCTTCTTTAGATAAAACTTTTAATTCTTTTGTTCTTTCTTTAACTTGATTTATAGGTACTTCATAGTATCCTGGCAAGTAATGTGGTGTTAATACTAACTTTTTTGTACCACCTTCTACCGCTTGTTTTAACATATTAATGGTCATATCCTTAGATTTAGACCCATCATCAATTCCAAAAATAATATGAGAATGTAAGTCAACCATAGTACCACCCCCAATTTTCCTTTTATTAATAGCTTCAGTAAAGAAGCTTTTCACTATAATTATGAATTGATTTTACTTCTCTCCATAATAATATTGATATTTATTTCTACTTAAATCAGTTCCATTTAAAACTGTCCCTATTATATTTGCATTTACCTTTTTTAAAAGATTGATTGCATTATTAACTGATTCTTTTTTTGTTCTTTCAGCTCTAACTACTAATATTGTTCCATCTGCTTTAGTTGATAATATTTGTGAATCTGTAACCGCTTGTACTGGTGGAGTATCTAAAATTACATAATCAAAGTTTTCTCTAAGTTTTTCCAATAAATTCTCCATAGACTTTGACGAAAGCATTTCAGATGGATTTGGAGGTATTTTACCTGAAGTTAATAAAACTAAATTTTTATTATATCTATGCATTACTTTGGATAAATCTGATTTTCCTATAATCACATCTGATAAACCAGCTAAATTTGATACTTTAAATTTCTTATGTATACTAGGTCCTCTTAAATCACAATCAACTAATATAACCTTTTTATCTCCTTGAGCCATACATAAAGCTAAATTACCTGCTGTAGTAGATTTTCCTTCTCCAGGCTCTGAACTGGTTATAACTATAACTTTATATTCCTTATCAAATGATGAATACTGTATGTTTGTTCTTAAGGTTCTATAACTTTCTGCTGCTATAGACTTCGGTTCTTTTTCAACTATAAACATAACTTCCTCCTAAGATTCCTTTACTGTAGGTATTGATCCAATTACAGGAATTTCAAATTCTCTTTCTAATTGTTCCTTATTTTTAAAGGTATTATCTAAGAATTCTAATAATAATGCTAATCCAACTCCAACCATCAGTCCTAGTAAAAATGCTATTGCAATATTCATTTTCTTATTTGGACTAACTGGATTTTCTGGTAATTCTACTGTTTCTATAACTTTAATATTTCCATTTGGTACTAATTCCTTAGAAGTCTTTATAAACTCATCTGATATTCCCTTAACAATATTTTTTGCTTCATGTGGATTAGTACCCTTATATTTAATTTGCAATATTTGTGTATCTGAAACTGTAACCACTGTTAAGTTTTTTAATACTTCTTCTGCATCTAATTTAATATTGCTTTGCTTTAAACCTCTTGAAACTAAATCTTTAGTTTTTATAGCTTCAGAATAAGTCTTCATAAGCTTTTGATACATAAGTACATCATTTTGACTGTAGCTTTGGTTTTCACCTTCCTCTTTACCTACAAAAACTTTAGTGCTTGCTTCATATTGTGGTTTAATAATAAAAAAGCTAAAGACTGCAGCAATAATAGTAGTGATTAATGTAATTGATACTATCATTAGCCATTTTTTCTTTAAAGCTTCAATAATCTCATCTAATCTTATTACTTGTTCTTCCATTTTTCTCCTCCCATTCTTATTTCCTCATAACTTATTGAATTTTAAATGCTTCTTTCAGCAATTATAATATTTTCTTTTCTAATATTTACTAAAATTTATACATATATTTTGCATTACCTCTACAATTTTCGATTATACCATATGCATTTATCTTTTTAAAGAAAGAATCTATACATATTCAACCATTTTCGACCAATTATACTATTTATATGGATTTTATTTTTATTTTCATTTTATTTTTCCACTATTTCTTATATGTATGTTAAATATAGCTTTATCATAATTACAAATATAGGTAATTTTTGTATTTTGTAGAATTATAAGTGTAGATTTACTCATTACCTTAAATTAGAAGTATGGAATTAAAAAAACAAATAAGTAGTTTTAAAATTTATTAACTTTTCAATAATATCTAATATAAAAAATTCTCAATTTTTATTTTTCATGGGTACTTACTTTATGAAAGATATTTTATTGGAGGTTATATTTATGGATGATTTATTAAAGAAAGCAAAAAATAATGATAATTTTGCTAAAGAAGAAATAATTAAGATGTACTATCCTTTAATTATTAAGGAAAGTAAAAGGGTATTTTTAAAAAATAGAAGTTTTGAGGATTTAATACAAATAGGAATTGTACATTTGTTAAAGGCAATAAATTTATTTGATTTATCTAGAGGTAGTAAAAGTTTTACCTCCTATGCTCTTTGGAGTATAAAAAATGGATATGTTAGTCTTATAAGAAGTGAAGCTAAATATAATGATGAAATTAGTTTAAATTTACCTCTTTATAATGCTCCTGATATTGAAGTTTCGGAGAGTATAATTGATGAAACTATAGATATTGAAAAAGATGTTGCTAATTCTATAGTTTATTCTAATATTAATTCTGCTTTAAAGAACCTTGATTATGAGGAAAAGGATATTATTACTTTTCTATATATTGAAAATTCCTACCCAAACCTTTCTAAATATGCAAGACTTAGAAATAAGGATTATTATTATTGTTCTTGTTTAAAGAAAAGAGCATTGAATAAGCTTAAAATTCTACTAAGGGAATACAAGTAAGAAATGTACTTTTAAAAAATGTAAAATGAGTAATAAAAATCCACAATTAAAGAAGAAACTCTGCTAGGAGTTTCTACATTTTGTTGAAGGGAGCTGCTAACACAGCCCCCTAAAATATATTTTCTATAAAGTGCTTAATTACAAGTTAATAATTAAGTAAACTAACTTTCAGTTTTTTTATTATTTTATCTTTTATATATCTAGCTTTATAGTATTCTAAATTATTTTCTTCAGCATAATCCTTTAAAGTTTTTCTTTCAATATAAAGATCTTTTAATAAGCTTCTCTCATCTTCCTCCAATAAGCCTATAGCTTTTTCTAAATATTTTTTACCTTCCTTATTAATATAATCTTCTTGTATATTTGTATTCTCATCTACTATTTCTTTAATATCTATTAATATTGAAATTTCTTTTGATATTTTCTCTTTAAAATACACTTTTGTAGCTTTATCTATTTCTTTATATATAGTATTTCTTACAATTTCTTTCACATAACTAGGAAATGAGTCACTTAAAGTTACATCAAATTTATCTACAGCTTTTATTATTGCAAGTATAGTAAGTTGCTTTATATCCTCATCTTCATAGCCATAAATATAAAAGCTCATAGCTGTATTATTAATAAGAGGTTTAAAGTTTTTTATTATTTCTTCTAATGAGTTTTTGTCTCCTTGCTTTGCTTTAATAATTAAATTTTTCATAAATTTATTAGTAAGGATTCCCTTACTCCCCTCCTTTCCGTTTTTTCATTTTAATTATATCAAACATACGTTCTTACATCTATTGTTTTTTATCGCAATTTTTGACATTATAATGATAATTATAGTCAATTTCGGTTTTTATTTTTATGCTTTTAGATTATACTAAATATATTGATACTTATTTTCTTTGGGAGGGATATATTTGGAAAATAAAATTAAATTAATCTGTATAGATATGGATGGTACATTATTAGATAATAATCATGTAATAAGTGAAAGAAATAAAGAAGCCCTAAGAAAAGCAAAGGACCTTGGTGTTACAATAGCAATTTCTACTGGAAGATTATTTTCTTCTGCTAAATACTATTCTGAGTTAATTGGTATAGATACTGCTGTGCTTGCTTCTAATGGAGCTTATATAAAGACTAATTATAAAGATGATACTGTAATAGAAACTCCTTTATCTAAGGAAACTGTACTAGAAATCTATGATATAGTGAAAAAATATGGATTATCAGCAAACTATAATAGCTGGGATACACTTATTAGAGAAAATAAAATTCCAGAAACTCATACTTATTACATTATGAATAAAAATTTGCCAGAGGAAAAGAAGGTTAAGTTTTTAATTGATGAAGATAACCTTCCAAATACTCTTAAAAATTTTAATGGCAATATATTAAAGAGTATAGTTATTGAAGACGGACATAATAAGGATAATCTTTGGGCAGCTAAAAAAGAATTAAAGGAAACCTTTGGTGATAAGCTTCATGTAGTTAGTTCAGGTACTAATAATTTTGAAGTAATATCTGGAACAATATCCAAGGGAATTGCAGTTAAATACTTAGCAGAATCTCTAAATCTTAAGCCTAGTGAGGTTATGTGTATAGGTGATTCTGAAAATGATCTATCTATGATTAACTATGCAGGCATTGGTGTTGCTATGGGCAACGGACTTGATATGGTTAAGGAAGAAGCTGATTATGTAACTGACACTAATAATAATTCTGGAGTTGCAAAAGCAATTGAACGCTTTGTTTTAATGTAGAATGAAGAGCTTCTTTGCTGACGCAAAGAAGCTTTTCATTCTTTAATTTTTTCATTTTTTCATTCTTCTATGCTTTTTGCATTGAATTGTATTTTTCTAAGAAAGCAACTAAATTATTTACTGTTGCCATATCGCTTTTTTCTAAGTCTGTTGGTTGAAGCTTTATCTCAAAGATATCTTCTATTTTTAATAATACTTCAATAATTCCAAGTGAATCTAATAAACCTGCTTCGAATAAGTCCAGGTCTAAATCCTCTCTTATTTCATCTGTTCCTGTAACTTCTTCAAAAATATCTAATACTTTTTCTAACATATAAATTCCCCCTGTATTTTTTATCTAAAAAGCCATCCTGAAAATAGGAATAGCCCAAAACATGCTACATTGAAGTTAACTGCAATTTGTAAATATTGAAACCATTTTTCTTTTTTATGCTTCTTATAATACTTCCATTTTCTTTGAATTATATCTGTTAATACTAATACTATTCCTTGATATAATCCATATATTATATAAAAGATGCTTAGTCCATGCCATATTCCCATAACTAACATAGTAATTATTTGTGCTACATGAGAGGCTGTAAATCTACTTTTAAATCTCTTTTTTCTCATGGAATTTAATACAATCCTTGAATATAGATAATCTCCAAACCATTTTGATAAGGATATATGCCATCTTGTCCAGAATTCCTTCATATCTTTGCTTAGGAAAGGTTTATTAAAGTTATCTGGAGTCTTTATACCTAATATATAGCTTGTTCCAACAGCAAAAGAGCTATAGCCTGCAAAGTCAAAGAATAAATACATACTATAAGCATACATATAATTTAATCCATTTAGAAAGGTAATATCTGCTGGAATTTTACTCATCCACATAGTGTTGATTATGTATGCTAGAACAAACTTGTATCCTAATCCAATAATGATTTTTCTTATTCCAATATATAAGTAATCATCTAAATATTCTTTTTTCTCTATAGTCTTATTTAAATCCTCTTCAAATCTTCTATATCTATCTATAGGCCCTGAACTTAAGGTTGGAAAGAAAATTATAAAATATACTAGAGTTATGAACTTAACTTCTTTTATTGCCCCATCATATATTTCTATAATCATTTGTATAGCCTTAAAGTTTAAATATGATAAGCCTATAAAGCCTATTGGTCCAAACTTTGTAAGCACTGATGTTTTAGTAATTATTACAGGTAGCATAGATGCTAATAATGCTAAGTAAAATATTATCTTATTATCTGTTTTTCTTCTGATAAATAAATAAGAATATATTACTGTGAATTCTCCAACAACGAACATAATAAATAAAAGCATATTATACTTACCAGTTCCAACTATTATTCCCACCATAAGTATTGATAATAGAATACCGTAGTACTTATTATTCTTGCCTTTTATTCCAAGTATTATTGCTGGTATAAAGGATAAAAGTAATATATATAAGTATAAATAATCTCCGTACTGTGCTAATTTCATTACTTAAATTCCTCCATAAGCTTCTTTCTATCTATTTTCCCATTTGTATTTATAGGGAATTCTTTTATTACTTTTATATTTCTTGGAATCATATATGATGGAATATATTTTTTCAATTCTTCTTTTATTAATATTGAATTTTTTAAACTACTTAATCCATTATCTTCTTTTAATGTTACAAAAGAAGATAAGTGTGATATTTTTTCATCCCTATATACTGGTAACACGACACAGTTATTTATATTTGAAACTTTTCTAAGATTGTTTTCAATATCCTCTATTTCTATTCTAAAGCCATTTAACTTTATTTGAAAATCCTTTCTACCACAATAGTATAAGATTCCATTATCATAGTAAGCTACGTCACCTGTTCTATATCCCCTATAGACTTCTCCATTTACTAGTTCATTAAAGAAAACCTTATTGGTCATTTCTTCATTATTAAAGTATCCCTTACTAATGCTTTTACTTAATGCTAGTAACTCACCTTTTTCTCCTGGTTTAACTTCCTCATTTTTATCATCTACAATTTTTAATATTCCCCCATCTAGTGGATATCCAATTGGAATAGATCTTTCATCTTCTAGCATTTCTTCAGTAACATCTATTGCTGATAATAATACTGTTCCTTCAGTAGGTCCATATCCATTTATTATTCTTACGCCTTTAAATCTTACCATTAGTTCTTTAACTAATTTTTTAGAAAGTACTTCTCCTGCAAAGAAGAAAGTTTTTAAATTAGGCATTAAGCTGCTATTAAAATTCATATCTCTAATGCATAGTTCTGCTAATGCTGGTGTTGAAACCCAATACTTTAAATTTGATTCTTTTAAATTCTTAAATAAAAGTCTAAAGTCTTCTAAAGTATCTTTTGATAAACTATTTAATATTTTTCCATGTATTAATCCTAAATATATTGGTATCACAGATACATCAAAGGAATAGGATACTTGATTTAGCATAACATCTATATCATGATTTAAATCCATATATTTACCAAACCAATCATTAAATGAATCTAAATTATTCTTACTTATTTGTACCCCTTTTGGCTTTCCAGTACTTCCAGATGTAAATAAGATATATGCATTTTCATTATCTTTAACCCAATTTTCTCTTGATACAAAATGTGGTTTGTGATTTTTAATTATTCCTTCTATATCACTTTTACTATATGAAGCTTCTAAATTTTCTTCTGTAAAATTAATCACAACCTTGGCTTCAACTTCATTAATTACTTGTTTAACTCTTTCTATAGGAAAGGTTACATCTAATGGAACGTATGCTCTTCCTGACTTTAATGCTGCTAGCATTAATACTAAAATCAAATTATCCTTATTACCATATATAACAATAGGTGATTTATCTTGTCCAAATTCATTAATTAAATATGTTGCCATTGAATCTGACATTTCATCTAATTCTTTATAAGTTAATTTTTCTCCATCGCAAACTACAGCTAATCTTCCTAAGTCAGAATATTTTTTCACATTATCTAATAATCTCATAATTACTCCCCTTAAATCATTAAAATTGATTATATATAAATGGCAAATCCTTAAGTGTGGATAGAACAAATATTAAAAATATAGAAATAAGTATTATAGTTAAAATTATACTATCTATAAGCTCTTTCTTATCTTTCATTAAAGTACTTATACATTTCTTCATTTATATTTAACCATCCCTTCCATCCTAAATGCATAACATCATACATATAGTATTTTTCATATTCTTTATTTTGTAAATTTAATGTTTCAAAGTCATACTCTTTAGCTATGATTTCTAAAGTATCATAAAATTCGGTTCTTTTTTCCTTACTGAACCCTAAATAATCATAATAAAATCCATTTACTGGCATTAATATTATTAATGGTTTTATATTATTATCTTTGCAAATCTCTAATAAAAACTTATAATCATCTAACTCTTTTGATTTTAGTAGGTTAATATTTTCTAATCTATTTTTTAAGCTATCATACACATTTCTTAAGTTATTATCATAATAATCATCATCTACATATATATCATTATTAGTAACCTTACTTTTACCTTCATCCTCTGCTTTTTTGTACTCATTTTCCCAATTAATTTCTTTTATATTTTTCTGTGATTTATTAGATAAATTTTTTAATAATTTAATTGATTGAACCTTATCTTTTATATCTAACATATAATTTTTAAATTTATAATATGGACTTAAAAAAGTTAACCCAATTTTTGATATAAGGTTATCTCTATAATATAAATTGGCATATACTCTTTCTTCATTATATTCTCCGCTACTTCTTAGCAAATCAGAAATTCTCTTAGCATAATAGATTTTATTCTCTTTCTTTATTTTTTCATTATTAAAAAAATCGTAGAATTGTTTTTCTGAAAAGTTTACTAAGAAATCTTCAGATTTAATTCCAGGTTCATCATTAAACCATTGAGATGAAATAATAATTGCAATTTTATCATCGGCACTTATATCTTGAATATTACTTATTATAGTTGCATGTTGAAGTGATTGTGTATAAGCTCGTCCATATATACTAACATCATATTCTGCTCCACTAAATGGAAATATATTAGTAGGTAGTTGATCTACTGGTGATGCTAATTCCGATGAACCTAAAATCATTAAGTCATTTTCTTTATGCATTTGGTCCTTAAGTACTCCACCTCTATCTCTTATAATTTCATTGTAACTATGCTTTAATGAAGTTAAATCTTTACTTTCTACTAATTCCTTGTATTTTTTATTAATTGCTATATTAAATATATTTATAAATAAAAATATAAAAACTATTGGTATCAAAAAAAACTTAAATTTCTTCATATAAAACTCCTATCCTGTTTTTTAAATATTTACTAACTATTAAATATTTTATCATAATTTCCCAAATATACCACTATAATATAAATATTTTTAAAACTTTTTAATTATTTATTAAGCTTTTAAAATCTTAATTACCATATTATAATTCTATAGAGGTGAATTTACTAATGAAAAAATTATATAAGATACTATACTTATTTATAGGCAAAAAACTTCCTAATTCTTATGCTAAGCTTTCTTTTGGTTCAAGAAAAATAAGATATTTTTTAGTTAATAACTTTGTTAGTAAAATAGGAAGAAATGTTAATATTGAATCTGGAGCTAATTTTGATTCTAATATAACTATTGGTAATAACTCTGGAATAGGAATTAATGCATTTATTCAAGGTCCAACCTACATAGGTGATCATGTGTTAATGGGTCCAGATGTTCAAATTTATACTAGGAATCATAAATATGATAGAATTGATATACCAATGTATGAGCAAGGTGAGTCTGAAATAAAGCCTGTTACAATAGGAAATGATGTTTGGATTGGTAGCAGAGCTATAATATTGCCTGGTGTAACTATTGGAGATGGGGCAATAATAGCTGCTGGAGCAATAGTAACTAAAGATGTAGAACCTTATGCCATAGTTGGAGGCAATCCAGCGAAAGTAATAAAATATAGAAATAAATAAATTATAACTATTTTATAGTATAAAAAACTCCCCTTTCAGGGAGTTTTTTGCTTAATTCTATATTCTACATTTTTCATTTTAAATTGTGCTTTGCACACTAAAGTTTATGAATCTTTTCTCTGTTATTAACAACATTTTTTGTTGCATTTCTTGTATCGTAAACTACTTTTGATCTATTTACTATTTCTTCATAGTCATAAACTGTGTGTCCAGTAGTTATAACTACTATGTCTGATTCATCTATTACTTCTTTCCAGTCTACTGAGTAATAAGTTTTGCCTTTATACTTAGCTGTAGCACAGAAAGGATCGTTAACTATAACTTCTGCGCCATTCTTTTCTAATAATTCTATTACCTTAAAGGATGGTGATTCTCTATAGTCATCTATATCATTCTTATAAGATAATCCCATAACTAATACTTTTGATCCATTTAAAGCTTTCTTTTGCTTGTTTAGTATCTTCATGATATTTTCTAAAACGAAGTCTGGCATAGAATCATTTATAATACCTGATGTTTCAATAAGCTTAGTATGATAATCGTATTCCTTAGCCTTCCATTCTAAGTAGAAAGGATCTAGAGGGATACAGTGACCACCAAGTCCTGGACCTGGGTAAAATGGCATAAATCCATATGGCTTAGTTTTAGCAGCATCTATAACTTCCCATACATCTATTCCCATTCTGTTACAAAGAATAGCCATTTCATTTGCTAAACCTATATTTATATTTCTAAAAGTATTTTCTAATATTTTTTCCATTTCAGCTACGGCTGGTGAAGAAACTCTATGAATTTCTCCTTCTAATACATTTTCATATAAAGCAGCTGCAACTTCTGTACATTCTTCAGTACATCCACCTACTACCTTTGGAGTATTCTTAGTATTGTAGTGCTTGTTACCTGGATCTACTCTTTCTGGTGAGAATGCTAAGAAGAAATCTTTTCCACATTTTAATCCACTTTTTTCTAGGATTGGTTTTAAAACTTCTTCTGTAGTTCCTGGATAAGTAGTACTTTCAAGTATTACTATCATTCCCTTATGAAGGTACTTAGCAACATTTTCTGTTGATTTTACTACATAAGATAAATCTGGTTGCTTATATAAATCAAGTGGAGTTGGAACACAAATACATACTGTATCTACATCATTTATAAAGCTAAAATCTGTAGTTGCTCTTAAAATTCCTTTTTGTGTTAATTCACTTAATTCTGAATCAACAACGTCTCCAATATAGTTTTGTCCTTTATTAACCATATCTACTTTTTGATCTTGAACATCAAAACCTATAGTTTCATATCCAGCCTTTGCTTTTTCTACTGCTAAAGGTAATCCAACATAACCTAAGCCTACTACACCAACTTTTGCCGTTTTATTATTAATTTTTTGTAATAATTCGTCCTTTAAAACTGACATTATTTTTCCTCCTAAACATAATGGAATAATTATTTTAATTTACTTATTATATATTGAACTTGCTCTTCATTTAACTCTGGATATACAGGTATAGCAAAAGTTCTATGAGATAAATACTCTGCTACTGGCATATCCCCTTCTTTATATCCTAAGTTTTTATAAACCTTTTGAAGATGTAATGGTACTGGATAATAAACCCCTGTTGCGATTCCAGCTTCTTTTAACTTTTCTATTACTTCTTCTCTATTTTCACTTTGTAATATATACATATGATAAACATGCTCATTATAATCTTTTGCAACTGGAGTAACTAAAGCATTATTTTGTAAAGCTTCATTATAAGCTTTAACTATTTCTCTTCTTCTAGCATTCCACTTATCTATTTCTTTTATTTTAACATCTAAAATTGCTGCTTGAATAGCATCTAATCTAGTATTATATCCAATTAAATAGTTATAGTACTTAAGTGGATTATAAACTGTGTCGTTAGCACTTTCAGCTTTTTGAACTTCTTCTTCTATATTATTAAGTAAGTTATAAGCCTTTTGACCATTTTCTCCACTTCCATGAGTTCTAAGGGCTCTTGCGATAGTAGCAATTTCATCATTATCTGTAACTATCATTCCACCATCACCAGCACAGCCTAAGTTCTTAGTTGGGAAAAAGGAAAAACATGCTGCATCTCCAAGCGTTCCTATTTTTCTTCCTTTGTACTTACCACCTATAGCTTGGCATGCATCTTCTATAACCATTAAGTTATGTTTCTTAGCTATTTCATTTATTTCATCCATATCTGCACTTTGTCCAAATATGTGTACAGGCATTATAGCTTTAGTCTTTGAAGTTATTTTTTCTTCAATTTTTGTTGTATCTATATTAAAGGTATCTTTATTTACATCTACAAATACTGGAGTTCCTCCTACTGCTGATATTGCTTCTGCTGTTGCAAAAAAAGTAAATGGAGTCGTTATAACTTCATCTCCAGCGCCTATTCCAATAGACTTTAAAGCAAGTACTAAGGCATCAGTGCCATTACCAACTGATATAGCATGCTTTACTCCAATGTAATTTGCAAATTCTTTTTCAAAGTCTAATACTGTTTTGCCCATAATATAATTAGCTGATGACAATATTCCTAGAGTAGCTTCGTTTAATTTATCAGCTAATGATTCATACTGAGCCTTTAAATCTATTAATGGTATATTCATAGTTATACGCTCCTTTATTTTCTAATAATATAAAACTAACATTAATATTTTACCACAATAATTAACATATACAAACTTTATAAAAAAATTAATTATACTTTTAAAGAATAAAATGGTAAAATAATATTTATAATTTTTAAAGGAGTGCTTAATATGAAAGATACATTTTTAAAGACTTATTCAATCCTTAATAATAAGCTATATTTTAAGATATTATATCTTTTTACTACTTTTTCTTTTATTACAGCATTAACCTTCATTCCAGGAATTAATATACTAACTAAGATATCCATCTTATGGGGATTAGTTCTTGTTGTAATAAACTTTTTTGAAATTATATTTAAAGGTAAAAAAATTCATTGGATAAATATTATAACTTATGTTTTCTTAGGTTTAACATTAATACTAACTTTACTTTTTTATCCATCTACTGAGAACATAAAAGTATGGGTTATTAACCTTATGTTATTGACTGTGTTTTTTTCCATTGATACATCAGAGAAAAAATCTAAATTAAGTTATGAATTTAATGTTTTAGTTTATTTTTATCTTTTACTAACCTTTATATTATCTTCTATATCTTTGGGTATGATTTTATTGGGAAAAGAAATTAAAATTATATTAGAACCAATTTGGTATGGAGTAGAAAATTCTATAGTCTATACTGGATTATTTAATAATGAAAATGCATTAGGAATATCAGCTGGAATTGCATTTATCTTATCTATATATGCTATTTTTCAAACTAAATCTAAAGCTTTTAAAATTATTATGACAGTTAATTCTATACTTCAATTTGCAACAGTTATAATTTCTGGTGGAAGAAGCACTTATTTAGCTATCTTAGCCTTAGGTTTTACATTTATTTTTGTTTATAATAGAAATATTATATTTAGAATAGCTTTAATATTAGTTCCAATATTCGCAGGTGGTACTTGGTTATTCTTTAATCCAGACAAGATATATAATATTATGCATGGTAGGGAAGTTCTTTGGGAAACGGCTTTTATACTTATTAAAAAATATCCATTTATAGGTATTGGTACTTCTAACTTAATACCAATGATGGATGAATTTAAAACAGATTACTTAAGAGGAATTGAAGGTGGTGGCCTTCATAACATATATATACAGTTAACTACTGTTAATGGTATATTTTCATGTTTAATAATAATAGCTCTTATAGCCTCAATATTCTTATTTTTAAATAAAAAAATTGAAAACTTGAGTGGTAAAAGTAAGATTAAATTCACTATTTTATTAGCTTTATTTTTAGGAATTGCTTTTATTAATCTAATGGAAAGTACTATTCTTTATAATGTTAGCTTTATTTCTATAATATTTTGGTCCTTAGGCGGATATTTAATTTCTATATTAGATAATGATAATTAGAATAAAAGGTTGAATCAAATTTTTCTTGATTCAGCCTTTTTAATTATAGAATTTCTTTAACTTCTTTTATTAACTCTTCTGCTACATATTTAGCATCTTCTAGTGCTAATGTACTGTATACTGGAAGCGATATTTCATTTTCATATTGAGCGTAAGCATTTGGATAATCTTCTATTTTATATCCTAAATTCTTATATAATGTAAACATAGGTAATGGTTTAAAGTGAACATTTGTTGAAATTCCTTTTTCACCTAATCTTTGAATAAGTAAATTTCTCTTTTCTTCATTAAATCCTTTAATTCTTAATGGATAAATATGATATGAGCTTTCTGTACCATCTTCAAATTCAGTATCTGGTATTATGGCAAAGTCTTCTTTTTCTAATATTCTTGTGTAAGTATCAAAGATTTCTTTTCTGTACTTAAGCATACCTTCATATCTTGTTAATTGAGCCCTTCCAATAGCAGCATTTATATCTGTCATATTACATTTAAATCCATCTGTTATTATATCATATTCCCAAGCCCCTGCCTTCATTTTTGATAAGGCATCCTTTGATTGCCCATGTAATGATGTAAATTTAAAATCTTGGAATAAGTTTTCTCTTCCAGCAAAGTTATTATCATTATATGTTATAGCTCCACCTTCAGCAGTTGTAAAGTTCTTAACTGCATGGAAAGAGAAGGTATGAAAATCACATTGACCTCCAACTCTTTTCCCTTTATACTTTGCTCCAAATGAATGGGCTGAATCTACTAAAATAACTATATCTTCTCTGTTTTTTTCTTTTAATATACTTTTTATTTTATCATAATCACAAGGTATTCCCGCAAAGTCTACCGGCATAATTACCTTCGTCTTTTCAGTTATTAAGTCACTTAACTTATCATAATCCATAAAGAATGAATCTTTTGCTAAATCACAAAAGATAGGCTTTATACCTCTATGAATTGCTACACTTGCAGTTGCTGTATATGTGTAAGGAGTAGTTATTATCTCATCTCCTTCTTCAATACCCAAAACCTTAAGAACAAGTTCCATTGCAGCTGTTGCACTATTTAATGCCACTGCCTTGTTAACCTCACAATATTCTGCTAACTCTTCTTCAAATTTAGCTAAAGTAGGTCCAGAAGTTATCCAGCCTGACTTTAATACTTCCACTACTGCTTCAATTTCCTTCTCAGTAATATCTGGAGGGGAAAAAGGTATTTTTTTTGTATTATCCATGTTATTTCCTCCTATTAAATAAATATGAAATCATATTTATCCTTATTATACATCAATTTTTCTTATTTGTATCCTTTATAAAATAATTAGGCCTTTTTTTGGATTCAATATATGTTCTAGCTAAGTATTCTCCTATTACTCCTAAAGCTATTAATTGTATCCCACCAATAAAAGTTACTATACAAATTGTAGATGCGTATCCTGGCATATCAATTCCATATATTAATGTCTTAATTAAAGTCAATAGAAAGTAAATAAAACTAAGGCTTGATATTATAAGTCCTATTAAAGATGATATTTTTAATGGTGTTGTAGAAAATGATACTATACCTTCCATAGCATATTTTAATAATCCCCAAAAAGACCATTTTGTTTCTCCAGCTATCCTATTTTCACTAATATATTCTATCCACTTAGTATCATATCCCACCCATTCGAAAATACCTTTGCTAAATCTATGATATTCCTTAACTGATAGAACAGAATCTATCATTTGTCTTGTCATCATTCTATAGTCTGTTGAACCTGGAACTATATTTATATCTGAAATCATATTAATAAATTTAAAAAATTTTTTAGAAAAGTATTTTCTAAATTTAGCTTCACCAATTCTACTTGTTCTTTTTGTTGCAACTGAATCATATCCCTCTTCTATATACTTAAGCATTTCTGGAATCAGCCTTGGAGGATGCTGAAGATCTGCATCCATTAAAACAGCTAAATCACCTTTAGCATTTTCTAAGCCTGCTAAAATAGCTGCTTCTTTTCCAAAGTTTCTTGAGAAAGATATATATATTATTCTATCATCCTTTTCTGCTAAGCTTATCATTTTTTCTAAGGTTTTATCCTTACTTCCATCATTAACAAAAATAAATTCGAAATTATATCCATGAATTAAGTCTAATACCTTGCAACATTCTTTATAAAATATAGAAATAACTTCTTCTTCGTTATAGCATGGGACAATTATACTTAAAGTTTTGCATTTTGATTCCATTTTCTTCTCCTCCATATATAGAAAATAATAATGCATAAGAATGTTAAGAAGCTTATAACTACACTAATATACATAATATTAAAGCTGTATATCATATTAATGTTGTTTATTCCTGAATCAAGCTTTAAAGCTATAAATCCTCCATTAACCTTATAATATTCTACAGGAGTGTCATTGACTTCTATTTGCCAATTATCATCATATGCTATTGGCAAAAAAACTAATCCATCTTCTTTTAGTTCTATATTTGCCTTTAATCCTGTGTTACTTTTCTCTATATTATCTATATTTATATATTGTGAATTGTCATTGTCTACAATATAGCTTCCATCTATAGAAACTAATTGAGCCACATTAACTATATTATCTGGTAACTCTAAGATATCTCCTAAATTTAAATATCCTATATATATTTCATTATAATCTAACTCTTCAGCTCTCAAATTAGGAAAAGTTGTGCTTTCTCCTACTATATTTCCATTAACCTTAAAACTTATATTGCTTATTTCTGTATCTTTAGGAACCTTAATATAATAATCTCCACTTTTAATAATCTTAATTTCTTTTGAAGTTACATCTTCTATAGTAATATTATTTTTATTCAAATTAAGATTCTCTATATTTTGTAAATAATTATCTTCCCCTTCATCTACATATAAATATTTATATAGCATATTATCTTTTTCAATAACTGATGGAGGCAATTCTCCAGTTACTATTGTATCTAACGGATAGAATTTAAAATCTTCATTGTCTACCTTATATATATAATATCCATAGGCTTCATCTATAAGCTCTGAATTTCTATAAGGACAATATTTAAATTCTGTTAAATAGTATTTAGTTGAAACTAAACTACTTATTATATTTCTTCCTTTAAATTCATTTCTTATAGTATTTTTATTAGTAGTAGCAAATACATTACTCATATCCTTATAACTACCATTAATAAGGGAATGATATCCAGAAACACCACTTATATTACTAGCTAAATATATATTCCAAGACCAATAAGTATCTCTTATTTCCACTCTATTATCTGCTCCATAATTATCTTTCATATATTCTAATACATTAGAATATCTAATTCTTACTTCATTTTGAACTTCATTTCTAGGCTTAAAAATATAATATAAATTAGCTGTTACTTCAAAAAGTATAAATATTGTTAGAATATATATTATCTTCTTTTTATCTAGCTTTATGAAAAATAGAGAAATACAATAAATAACTATTAATGCTAAGTTAATTAAAATAACCTTTTTAGACTTTGATTGATAACTTGAAAGTAAAATAATAATATCTACTAATCCCATAACCAAAATTGCTATCTTCAGCATTTTGTTTTTATCATGAACTAACTCTTTTATTACTTCAAAGAGAATTAGTGCTATATAAATATTTAAGAATAAATTATATCTATAATTTCCTCCTGCTGGCATATATCCTAAATTTAATAAATAACTTAATTTATCACTAAATACAGCTAATATAAGTAAAAATATATGCACATAATATAGCTTTTTTATTTTTTCTTTACCAAAAATAATCCAAGGAATGAAGGTAATCATACCTATTAATGTTATATTTGTATTACTTGGAGACATAGTAAAACCAACATAGTTTTGTGTAAAAAATGAAATAACATTTTTTATATTATGTCCAAACTGAATTGTATTACCAACATCTTTTGAAGAATTGTACATTAATAGTATTGCAGGTATAAGAACAAAACTAGATAATAAAACTGATAATAAGGAAGTTATTATCATATCAAATATAAATTTAAATATTCCTTTATAACCTTTTATTATTATAAATCTAATAATTGCATAAATAGCTATATGTGGAATTAATATAGCTGCTAAATAATAGTCTGATGATATAAAGAAGAATAAAGCAACTATATAAAATAACTTTTTATTTTCTCCTATTACCTTTTCTATTCCTAATAAAAGTAATGGTAATAATATAAATGTATCAAGCCACATTATTTGATAATTACCATAAACTATAATGTAGTAACTAGATATATAAATTAATGTTCCTATCCATCTGAAACTTTTAGATGTAACTTTTTCAAAATATATTGAAGCAAAATAGGACATAAACATCATTTTTAAAGTCATAAACATTGGTAATAATATTATAATTGGTACATTTTTAAATAATTTAAGAATTATATTAAATGGGCTTAGCAAATAGTATATTGTTAAAGCATATGTACTATCTCCTAAGGCTATATTCCAATTATAGACCCAATCTTTACTAAAAATATTTAAATAATTTTTAAAATACTCTATAAAATCAATTCCTTGATTATATAAATCGCTTGATAATATACTTCCTTTTATCAAATACATAAGATAAAAGGTCATAAAAGCTATACCTAAAGAAACTCCTAAGTCTTTACATACTTTTTTCACTACATTTAATCTCCTTATTATTTATCTTTATTTAATAATGCTTTTCTAACTAGTAAGAAATTCACAGGAATGCTAATACTGTAGACTAAAAATGGTGAAAATGCTTTATAAATTCCAATAAAGTTAAAGAAATTCAATAATATCATTTGTAATCCATAATTAAATCCATGAGCCAATAAAAACTTTGCTCCCTTTTCTTTATTAGGAGTAGTTTTAAATGTAAAGTAATTTGATAATATAAAATTAAAAAATAAACTTATTATATACCCTAGTGTAAAAGCTATATTTGTCCCAATAAAATTATATCCAATTAAATAGACTAGATATTGTATAAGTGTTGCTAATACACCTACTATTCCAAATCTAATTATTTCTCCCATTTGCCTTTTATTTAAGATTTTCAATTAAAATCCTCCATATTCTTTAATTATTTTTTATATCTTATAAATACTTTTTTATTATAACTTATTTTCAAAGAATTTTTAATAATAAAGAGATGACATTTTTTTATGCCATCTCTTTATATTTTTTATTCTTCACTTTTACCTACTCCTGAAAGTATTAAGCCCTTATTATGGTCTAATGCCCAGTTAATACCCCAGTCATTTTGGAATATAAGAATGTTTCTATCCTTGAAGTCTTTAACTCTTTTAGCATCAGATGTTAAGTTTAATTTTTCCATATCTATATCTTTATTTTCTATCCATCTTACATATCTAAATGGAAGTCTATCCATCTTTATATCAACGTTGTATTCATGTTTTAATCTGTATTCTAAAACTTCAAATTGAAGTACACCAACAACTCCAACTATTATTTCTTCCATACCTACGAATGATTCTCTAAATACTTGGATTGCTCCTTCTTGTGCTATTTGAGTAACACCCTTTACGAATTGTTTTCTCTTCATAGTATCTACTGGTCTAACTCTAGCAAAATGTTCTGGTGCGAAGGTTGGAATTCCTTCAAATTTAAACTTCTTAGATGGTGAACATAGTGTATCTCCTATTGAGAATATACCTGGATCAAATACCCCAATTATATCTCCTGCATAGGCCTCTTCTACTATTTCTCTATCTTGAGCCATAAATTGTTGTGGTTGTGAAAGTTTAATTTTCTTACCACCTTGCATATGATAAACATCTTCACCTTTTTCAAATTTACCAGAGCAAATTCTCATAAAGGCAATTCTATCTCTATGTGCCTTATTCATATTTGCTTGAATCTTAAATACAAAGGCAGAGAAGTTCTTATCAAATGGATCTATTTCTCCAACATTTGAATGTCTTGGAAGTGGTGCTGTAGTCATATCTAAGAAATGTTCTAAGAATGGCTCTACACCAAAGTTAGTTAATGCTGATCCAAAGAATACTGGTGTTAATTCTCCAGTTCTAACTTTTTCTAAATCTAATTCATCTCCAGCTATATCTAAAAGTTCTATATCTTCCATTAGTTTATCATGAAGGGCATCCCCTAATATTTCTCTAAATCTTGGGTCATCTACTGAACCTTCAACAGCATCTACTGCACTTTGTCCGTGATTTCCTGCTGAAAAGGCAATAATTCTGTTGTTGTCTCTTTCATAAACTCCCTTGAACTCTTTACCTGAACCTATTGGCCAGTTCATTGGATATGTCTTTATTCCAAGCTCGTTTTCTATTTCTTCTAATAACTCAAATGGGTCCTTAGCTTCTCTATCCATCTTATTTACAAAGGTAAATATAGGCATTTCTCTAAGAGATGCAACGTGGAATAGCTTTCTTGTTTGATCTTCTATACCTTTTGCTCCATCTACTACCATAACTGCGCTATCTGCAGCCATAAGAGTTCTATATGTATCTTCTGAGAAGTCTTGGTGACCTGGTGTATCTAATATGTTAATACAATGTCCTCTATAATTAAATTGCATTACTGATGACGTAACTGAAATACCTCTTTGCTTTTCTATTTCCATCCAGTCGGATACTGCATGAGTTGAAGCCTTTCTAGCCTTTACTGAACCTGCTAGTCTTATAGCTCCTCCATATAATAAGAATTTTTCTGTTAATGTAGTTTTACCTGCATCTGGATGGGATATAATAGCAAAGGTTCTTCTCTTTTCTATTTCACTTATATAATCTGCCAACGGCCTTTCCTCCTTGAATTTCAAATTAAATTTACTTTAGTTTATCTCTTTTCTCTAGTTATTCATTATACCCTAAAGTAGC
Organism: Clostridium sp. SGI.024; assembly: GCF_050315195.1. Taxonomy (NCBI): domain Bacteria; kingdom Bacillati; phylum Bacillota; class Clostridia; order Eubacteriales; family Clostridiaceae; genus Clostridium; species Clostridium sp. SGI.024. The sequence continues at coordinate 59,008 of NZ_JBNPON010000003.1, forward strand.
ACAATTTAAAATGATAATTTTTAATACACATAGTTATATATTAGTTTATACTCAATATTAAGTTTGGATAAATATAAAATTCATATGAAAACTCCTATAGGATTTTATGTGCTAAAGAAAAATGCCTAAGGGGAATTTCCCCTTAAGCATTTCCTCTTATAATTATCCTCTAATGCATCTTTACATTATTTCTTTACTCTTTTTTCTTTTTATAGTTAATCCAGCAATTGCAACTAGACTAAATGCTAATCCAAATATTAATATATTAATATTTGTGTTATCTTGTGTTTTTGGTGCTACTGGAGGCTTTGATGTGTTATTACTACTAGTATCCTCAGTCTTTTTAAGCTCCTTATTCATTGCCTTTGTAATATTAATAAGAGCTTTTAATACTTCATCTACTTCTTTTTCTGTTGCATTTTTATCATTAATAACTTTGTCAGCTGCTTTTAGTGCTTCTTGATATTTACTCCAGTTTTCCTTTGAATGATTTCCTTCTTTATAATATGCTAAGACTTCTTTGTAGAACTTTTCTAGCTTAGATTTATCTACCTTATTAGCTTCAGGCTTTTCTATATTTATAAGCTTATCCTGTGCACTCTTAAGAGTTGATAAAGCCTTATCTATTGCAGATTGTGTTGCTGCATTTTTATATGCTTCCTTAGCATCCTTTAATACATTTACAAAGTTATCTTTTTCTTCTCCATCTTTGTATTTATCTAAGTCTATCTTTTCAGCTGCTTCTATTGCCTTTCCTAATTCATTTCTATTAACTTCTTCTGGAACTTGTAGTAATTTTAATGCTCCTTGTGCCTCTGAAAGATTTTTAATAACAATATCAATTTCCTCTTGTGAAGTAGCATTATTAATTAAACCCTTTGCTGATGCCAATGCTTTTACAAAAGCATCTTTTTCTGCTCCATCTTCATATTTAACTAATTCTATCTTTTCAGAATTTGTAATAGCTTCTTCTAATGCTGTATAATCGAAGCTATCTTTTTTAACAGTTACTATAGCTTCTTCACTTAACCCAGCTGCATTTGTTATTGTTATCTTAGAAGTTCCTACATTTACTCCTGTAATAACACCATTTTGATTTACTTTTACAATATTTTCATCTGAAGAACTCCATACAATACCTTTTAGAATTGTATTCTTTGGACTTTGTAGAGTCATCTTCACTTTTTCGCCCATATTAATTGTTAAATCTTCTAATGTTGCTGTATCTGCAACCTTTTGTATACGGATTGGAGAAACTTCTGTTATTACTGCAAAATTACCTCTGCCATTTTCTACATATATTTTTATTGTTTTTGCATTTACTTCTTTACTAAGCCTAGAAGTAACCCATGCTCCACCTTGAGTTTCTGCATCTGAAAGTGTTATGGATTCTGAATTCTTAATGACATTTCCTTCTGCATCTAAGATTTCATATCTGTATTTTTGTATAACACCATTACTTCCATTTACTCTTTGTTGGAATTTAAAGCCTTCAATTTCTATTGTTTTTCCTAAATCTACTGTTAGAATAGCAGGATTTTCAGAACTAACTGTAAAGCCTTCTGACCAATTGGAGTGCCAGTAAGTAGAAGAGCTTCCATCTGTAGCTGCAGAGGCTACTCCACTTCCTTCTGGTTCTCCTGTTGGTTGTTCAGTGTTTGCAGTAGAAGTTATTTCAGGGAATTCTTCTCTTGGAATATCTATTACAACTTCATCTGAAATTTTCATTTCAAATACAACTTCTCTTTCCTCTGGAAGCTTTGCTGTAATAGTTACATTTCCTGCTCCTAATGCCTTTATAATATTAGCTTCTTTATCTACAACTGCTATCTCTTCATTACTTGAAGTCCAGTTTATTTTATCTAAACTACTACCATAAATTTTAGCTATTTCACCTTTATATAGATTTAAGCTTGAAAGTGTAACAGCAACAGCCTCTTTGTCTTCTTTAATTACAAGATTGTCAAGAACAAAATCTGTTTGTCCCATAGGACCACTTCCTGCTTTGCTTCCACTTTCATAAAGACCAATCCAAGTTTGTCCACTTCCACTTCCTATTACTTGCATATTAACATGTTTTGTTTCTCCTAAGGCCTGTGCAAGATATTGGTCTGCTGTAGGAGCTGTGTAATTTTTTCCATCTCCAATTACCATAGCATATGCTTTATCTGGTCCTGATTGATAATCAAATTCTACATTATATACTTTACCTGCTTCAAAACGGAAGTTTTGTGGTAGTGTTTGATAAATAATTCCAGTATTTGCTCCATGATGCTTTAATGACCAATTTCCTGAAATTACATCATCAATTACTCTTCCATTCCAGCCTGCTTGTGTATATGGTTCATGTAATTGTGATAAATGTGTTACTGGATCTGAAATACCTTGTGCAGAACTTAATACAAATGGATATAAGCCTTGTACTACTGTTTCGAAATCTTGTTTAAATGTTCCATCTTTTTGCAAGTTATTTAAAGACTTCTCTACTATACGAATATCGTCAACATAAGTAGAACCTTCTCCAATTTCTCTTGAAATAATTAAATCTGCAGTTTCTTTTTCTGCTGTAAATGAAACTTGCATACGTTGCATTTTACTTCCATTCTTTTGATCAGATTGCACATAGTTGTTTAAAATAGAAGCTTCAGTATAATTAGAAACTATCTTATCTCCAGCATCTACCTTAATAAATGCCTTTGCATTACTGTTATTTTCAACGTATATTTCTGCTACATATTCAGTACCCTTAGTTAGACCTGAAATAGTAGTACTTACATTTACATCTTCTGTAGGGCTATTAAATGCTAATCTTTGATCTCCAGTATTTGCTTTTTGTATTACAATTGCTTCATTTTCTATATCTCCTGTCCATATATGTGAAGATAATTTTTCTCCAACTGCATATCCATTAAAGCCTGGATCTACTACGTAATCTAATTCACCAAAATGATTTTTCAGCTCTTTAATTTCTGCACCTTTTACTAATATATATGCTGTAGCAGCCTTAGCATCTAAGCTTATATCTCCATTACTTACTGGAATATTTACTTCATTTATACGTCCTTGATCTGAAAGCTCATACATTACAACATTTCCAAGATTTTGCCATCCCTCTGGAAGTTGCCATGTAGTTTTTCCACCATCTAAATTCCAGTGATATAATTTTTCGGATCCATTTTCATCTGACCATGGTAATAAGTAGGTAACATCATTTAATACTACTTTTCCATTTAAAGTTATTGTACGTTCAATATTATCATCTTGTCTTTGTGCTTCATTTCTTGTTACAACAACTTCGTCTCCTGCATCATTTTTTAATTTAATTTGTTTTTCATGATTTCCTACAGGTGATTTTCCTTTTTCATAATTCTCCCAATCTGTTATATAGTAATGTTGTAAGAATTTAGTAGGTAAATTTTGATTAAAGGTTTGTAAAATATATCTATTGAAATCTTTATCTCCACCCCAGCCTTCAAAGCCATATAATCTATATCCTCCAAGCAATGGATTATCTGCTGTTCCTCTATATGATGGGTAGTTTAACACTTGAGAATCTCTCTGATCATTTCTTATGAAACGAATTATATCACTATTAAAGCCTTTTGCACTTGCTCCACCATAAGCTGCATCTGTAGACCAGTGTTGCCATGTAGAATCATATTCTCCTACTCCACTAAACTCTGTTGAGAATCTCCAGCCAAGTGAATTGATTTCTTTTACTACATTTCTTGTTTCCCAGGTATCTTGATACCATACGTCTAGATAAATGAAGTCCATATTATCTTCACGTTTTTCAGCATCTGCTTTAATTTCTTCCTTGCTTGCAGTTACTTCTCCTTTTGAATTTTCTACTGCTAATGGCCATTCTCTATTATAAAAGTGAGTTCCATTAATACGATCATATAATTGTACAAGACGTTTCCATCTTGCTTGGCTTGATAAATCCCAAAGTTTATCAATTACATGTGATTGGTCTAGCCATCCCCAACCTCTTGAAAATGGTTTTGCTAACATATCTTCATTAAATGAAGCTGCTTCTGGATATGCTTCTTGTGCATTTATATGAATACCAATTTCAGCATTGTAGTCATGGGCAATTTTAATTAAGCTTTGGAAATCCTTTACTCCCCCCTCACGTTCTGCAATATCTGCATATTCTGAATTAGCAGAGTCATGTCCTTCATTACCATATCCTTTTAATAAAATTGATTGTGCAAGGCCATCTGTTGCAAGATATACCTTTTTAATATTATCAGCTGTTGTTAAATATGGATTAGATGCCATACTTGCAAAATTCATAACTATACGATGATTAACAACATCTTTTACAACTTCTGATTTATATGGAACATTCATAATATCACGGAATGCAAGTGCTCCATCATTCCAATCAATATCTCCATCACCATTTTCGTCTGCTGCAATAGCTACCTTTGTACATGGTAAATCACTTACTGGATACGCTTCGTATCTGCTAGCTGCAGCTTGCCCATTCTTATCTCCTAATTCATAATACCAAGCTGCACTTGTAAGGCTTATTGTATCAGCGCCATTATTCCTAACAACACGTTTGTCTCCTTCAGCTTCTGAATTACTAAATAGACCTGCACTTAACCTTCCATTTGTAAGGAAGCCATATAAATAGGAATCTTTTTCTGATGGAATAAATCCATGTTCAAAGTCTATATAAGAATCCCCACTTACTGTAGTAGTTGTAGATGCTTTTGCACCTGCAAAATTAGCACCTTCTTCTACTGCATCTATTGTTAAAAGATTTAATCCTGGTACATCAATTGTTTTGATTTTAGCAGAGCCTTCTGCCTTCTTTATATCTATTACTTCCCATGTTAAATCATTTTCTTTTACGCTAATTTTTACTTTCATCTCTAAATTAATATTGTTTTCAGTATTTTTAACATCCATTGAATATACTCTGGAGTCCTCTGAATTTTCTATAGCTATCATAGTTGGTTCAATTTTAACACCATTAATTGCTATGCTATTAAGATTAGTTTCATTGCCACGGAAATATTTATTTTTTACTTCCACTCCATTTTCAAGAATTTGATATCTAGCAACAATTGGAAAGCCCTTCCCAATATATACTTTCATTTTATTTGATGCTATAGTATCATATTGTGTTAAATCTATAGCTGACTTTTCTTCTAATATAATGTCTATTTTATTATCTTTGTCTTCAATATTTACTTCTTTAGAATAAGCTTCATAGCCTGCTTTTGTAGCTGCTATATTATATTTTCCTATTTCTAACCCATCAAACTGATACCTACCATTTGCATCTGATTTTGTTGACTTTGCTCCTATACGTACAACTGCATCTGAAATTGGATTCTTATCTTGTGTTAATACAGTTCCTGATACAGGTACAAGTTTTGATATCTTTTCTTCAAATTTTTGCCCTTGTCTTTCTGCACAAAATACCCAATTATCATCCATACAATTTATATTATTGTATTTTACATCTGCAAAAGAAATTGTTGTTGCTCCATTTGTTTTTACACCAAATCTTCCTTTTCCAGCATTCTTATTGGCAAATTGAATTAAAGATTGATTCGTAACTCTAGAGGTAACTCCATTAACTGTTACTGATAAAGTTTCGTTGCTTAATGATATAGACATTTGTAATTCTTCACCTTCAACAGGTGCAGGAAGTCCTGGAATAGCTGGATAAGAACCACTTCCATCTAAATTATATTGGTAATACCACTTACTAGTAGCATCGTATCCAACATATAACCAGTTGCTATCGTTTACATAACTATAAAAAACTCCCCAGTTATTACTTGGCTTTATCTTTAATGAAATTGCTCCTGAATTCTCCATCTTCTTATCATTATCTAATAATAAAACTGGTGCATTTGCATTTGCATTACCATAAGAATGTCCACCAACATTATTAGAACCCCCTGATAAGACAAACCATTTTTGTCCTTGTTCAGATGGTACTTCCTCTTCTTCTCCTGGAAGTTTTACTGATGGTTCCCATATTTGTCCTGCAAGATTATCTTTATATAATATCCATGAATTATAGTTACTATCTCCAACTAATACGTCAGAAAAATATATGTCAGTATATTCTTCTTGATATCTAGCTCCTCCAAATCCTATTTGTCCCTTTTGATTCTTTAAACTGATAAATTCAGCTGTATTAATTAAAGCTTCTCCACTTTTTCCACTTGTCTTATTTTCTACCTTTAATTTAAGTCCACTTTCTTGATATACTGCGCTAATGCTTACAATATCATCTTTATTTAATTCTGGTAGACCACTAACTGATGGATATCCTGAACCACCATTTTTATACTCTATAAACCAACCTGTTGCTCCATCATATCCAACATATCCCCAATGATTATCATCTACATATTTTGTTACAAAACGAAATCTTGTATTATTTTTAGTACTTCCTATTTTCATCTGAAAGCTAATTGACTCATTTGTAATATCTTTTTTATCTGACAATACAAAAGCCTCTGGGGTGGCACTCCCAAAATGACCATTTCCATTACCACTTCCTGCCTTTAAATGTGCCACCATTTTTATTACAGCTAAAACATGCAATGATGGAAATATACATGTACAAAATACAGTAAGTGCAATTAATGCAGAGCAAAACCTCTTCACACTTTTCTTTCTAATACTACCCATTACTTACCTTCCCCTTTTTTAAATTTATAAATATCCTAGATTTCTATTAAATTTCTTAAGGCCTCCCTTCACAAAATTATTTTTATCTCAAACCTTGCATATATCATCATAAGTTCTTAAATATAATTATTTAACTTTATAGCTTCTAGATTTCAATATGAATTTACTTTTTATGAGTTTTGAATTTCTAATATGCTACAAATTATATAATATATTCATCTTTTGTGTATCCAATATATGGTTATTATATTACACTATCTTCATCAATTATATTGTTATATTGTTTAAAAGTTATAATATTTTGCTATATTAATACCCCAGGGGATTCTTTCCCCTGGGGTCTAACAATTTTCAAATGCATAATGTATAATTGATAATGAACAATTATTGAAATAACTCAGAGAAGCTGAGTTATAAAAACTATAAATTCCGAAGGAATTCAATCCTTAATTTTTTCATTCTTTCATTTAGATTTTGCGAATGCAAAAGAGAAACTTCATTTCTAAATTCCGACTCTGGAGGAATTTACTCCTTAATTCTACATTTTACATTCTACATTCTTCATTTCCCTAACGTTCCACTTAACAAAGATTAAAAGCCCAATACTTGCTAGTACCGTCATAAACAATATTAGTCCTATGGGTACTCCAAGCTCTATAATTTGTCCATATAATAATTGCCCTGGAGCTACACTTATTGTTGCAACTGCCACTGAAAAGGCAGATACTCTTCCTAACATATCCTGTGGTACTTCCTTTTGTATAAAGGTTAGTGTTAAAACATTTGATAAGGATAGTGACAGCATAATTGCCATACCCCCTATGGCAAATAAAGCAGCCAATGTGTAGTTGCTTGCTTTAATGCTTGTCAATGTGGACATTACTGTAATCCCTATTATCATTGGGAAATATGTATAGTGAACTTTTTTAATAGAAAACATATTTGGTTTTAATGTTATCCATAGTCCACCTAGTATCATTCCTAATACGCATATACCTTCTACTATTCCGTATACTTGTGAAGGTAGCCCTAAGAATATATTTATAAAGTAGGGTGCAATTATCGATAGTATTGGCACTAAGAATATATTGCATAAGGCATAGGAAGCTATAATTCCAAGTATAATTTTCTTTTCCTTCTTTAAATATATGAAGCTCTTTTTCATATCTACAAATGAATTCTTTATAAATGCTAGAGAGAATATTTTTTCTTCTTTTATATTCTCTTCATTTATTTTATTTATTTCATTATCTACATCCATTTTATATATTTCATTACATTTTTTATCTACTTTTACCTCTGTTTTTACATCTGGAATTTCTAAGAATAATTCCATTATTGCTGATAATAAGAAGCTTATTGCATTTATTATAACAATTGCATTTATTCCTACTAATCCATATAATACTCCTGCAAATATTGGGCCAACAAAATTTACAACTGATCCTACTTGATTTATTATTCCATTTGCAGATGTAAGTTTATCTTCTTCTACAACTTGTGGTATTGATGCTGTTACTGCTGGTCCATATAAGGTATAGCAAATTGATAATACAAACATAACTGTAGCTACTATTAATTCATGATCTCTACCTTGTAATAGTATAAAAGCGTATATTCCTATTAATATTGAGCAGAAGAAATCTAAATATACCATTATCTTTTTTCTATTTACCTTATCTGATAACATGCCTGCAATAGGTGCAAATAAAATATAAGGTATAGTTGATATTGCTAATATATTTGCAAAGGTAGCAGCACTACCTGTAAATTCTAATAAATATAAAGACATACTAAATCTTTGAATGGCATTTCCAAATAGGGAGATAATTTGCCCTATTACTATTATTATAAAGTTTTTATTTTTCATGCTTCCCCCCTAAGAAGTTCATAATCCATACATATTGGATATAGTCCATTTTCACTTTTTTGAAGGTTGGCTTCTATTCCGTAGATTTCTTTTAAATTTTCCTTATTAATTACCTCTAGTGGCTTTCCTTCACAAATAATCTTACCTTTTTTAAGACCAATTATATTATCTGCGAATCTACAAGCATTATTAAGCTCATGTAACACTATAACTACTGTAATATTTTTTTCTCTATTTAATTTTTGAAGTACTTCTAAGACTTCAAGCTGATAAGACATATCTAAGTAAGTTGTTGGCTCATCTAGCATTATTATTTCTGTTTCTTGAGCTAAGGTCATAGCAATCCAAGCTCTTTGTCTTTGCCCCCCTGATAAATTTTCAACTTCTCTATCAGCAAATTCAGAAAGTCCAGTTTCTTTTATTGCCCAGTCAATAATATCTTTATCATGACTATTAAGGCCACCTATGATTTTTTGATGAGGAAATCTTCCATAGGCTACTAATTCTCTTACTGTAAGCCCGCTTGGACAAACTGGTCCCTGTGGAAGAAAAGCAACTTCTTTAGCTATGTTTTTTTCTTTTATCTTTTTTATATTTTTGCTATTTATAAATATATCTCCACTTTTAGGCTTATTAATTCTAGCTATAGTCTTAAGCAAAGTGGATTTTCCACACCCATTAGCTCCAATTATTATACTTATTTTACCCTTTGGTATTGTTAAGTTCATATTTTCAATTATAGTATTGTTTTCATAAGCAACACTTAAATTATTTACACTAATAGCTTCCATAATTATTTCTCCTTCATCATTAAATAAATAAAATATGGTACTCCAAATATTGATACTGTTATCCCCACAGGAATTTCAATTGGTGAAAATAAATTTCTTGAAACTGCATCTGCAAGAAGAACTATAATAACGCTTATAATTGCTGATATCACTATAAACTTTTTGTGATAAGGACCTACCAGCTTCCTTGCAATATGTGGAGATATAAGTCCTAAAAAGCCTATATTTCCTGCAAAGGCTGTAGCTGTTCCTGCTAAAATAACTGCAAAGCTTAAAAACTTTTTTCTTTCTCTGTCTATATTTAAACCTAGTGAAATAGCTAGTTCATCTGAAAGACTTAATACATCTAATTTTTTATAATTTAATAAAACTAATATAAACATCAAAGTTACTATTGGTATTATTACCTTTGCATAGCTCCAGCCTGATCCCCAAAGACTTCCTGATGTCCAAACTAAAACTCTATTGTAATCTCCAACTCCTCCTCTAAAAGTAAAGAAGGTAATAAAAGCATTTAATCCTGCATTTAATCCTATACCTATAAGTAAAAGTCTCTTTGGCCTTATTACATTTCTACTTGATAGCATATATATTATAAATGAAGAAACTGCTGCTCCTATAATTGCCATTAGAGGTAATACAAATATGGAAAGCTGTCCAAGCTCTGCATAATAATTTCCTGTTTGATAAGTAATAAATATTACTGCTGCAACAGCTGCTCCAGCATTTATTCCTATTATTCCTGTATCAGCTAAATCATTTTTAGTTATTGTTTGAAGTATTGCACCAGCAGTTGATAATGCAATGGCTACAAATACTCCAACTAATAATCTTGGAAGTCTAATACTTAAAATTGCTGTATTTTGAAGTCTTGTTCCATTTCCAAGAAGAGTTTTTATAACATCTAAAACTGATACCTTGTATGTTCCCCAGCATAATGTAACTGCAAAAGAGATAACTAGTAAAATTAATAAAATTGTTAATGTTATTTTAAATTTATTTTTTTTCATTATCCCCTCTCCTTTCTTGCAACTGCTATGAAAAATGGTATTCCAATTAAGGCTGTAAATACTCCAATTGGAGTTTCATATGGGTCAAATAACATTCTTGCTGCAATATCTGCATAAGTTAGTAAAACTGCACCAAGCAAAAAGGAACAAGGTATATTTCTTCTGTAATCTTCTCCTAAGATTTTTCTAACTATTTGTGGCACAATAAGGCCTACAAAGGCAATGTTTTTACCTACTGCTACCGCTGCTGCACACATAGGTATCATAACCATAAGAGTTGTAAATCTTATTTTTTCTGGTTTTTCACCAAGTCCAATTGCCACATCATCTCCAAGATTTAATATATTTATTTTAGGTGATAATAAAATTGCTATAATAAGTCCTATAATTCCTACAAAAAATACTAGCTTAAAATCTGCCCAACTAGCATTTCTAAAACCACCTGACACCCAAAATCCTATCATTTGTGATTGATTTGATAAAAGTCCAATTATTGTTGTTAAAGAAATAAAAAATGTACTCATAGCTGTACCAGCTAAAAGAATCTTTGCAATAGAATTATTATTTGCTTTTTTAGATATAAATCCTAAAACAATAATTCCTGTTATTAATGCTCCTATAAATGAAGCTATCATTACATTTTTCGTATTTATTGCAATTCCTGTTGCATAAAATATGGCTATTACTAAAGTAGCTCCTTGGCTTACTCCTAAAATAGAAGGTTCAGCTATTGGATTTCTAGTAACACCTTGAATCATTGCGCCTGTTACTCCTAAAATTCCTCCTGTTAATAATACAGAAAGTGCTCTTGGAATTCTAACATCTCTAACTAACATAAGTTCTAAGGTTTCACTATAATTAAAAATACTGTCAAAAATGTCTGAAAAACCAATATGAACTGATCCTAGCCTTACAGCTAGAACCAGTCCTCCTATTAAAAGTAACAAACTACATATTACAAATATTGCTGTATGTTTCTTACTTTGTTTCATTTAACATGTCACCTATTTCATTTACTAATAATTCTCTTCCAATTGAGCTATATCCTTGGTTAAAGTATGGTGATGAATCTAATATTACAACCTTTCCTTCTTTAACTGCAGGTAAGCTATTCCATATTGCATTGCTTTGTAATTGTGCTAAGTCTTCTGCTGTTGCAATTGCAAATATATAATCTGCTTTAATTGATGCTAATCCTTCATAAGTTACAACTGGAAGGCTTATATCACTTTGTTCTGGCATTCCTTCTGGTTTCTTAAGTCCCATATCTTCATATAAAACACTACCAAATCCTGCTCCATCAAATACGAAGAATTGACCACCACTTGCTAAGAATGAAAGATATGTAGTATCTTCACCATATTCTGATTTAATCTTTTCTCCAGCTTCCTTTGCTTTTGCTTCATAATCTGCTAACCATTTGTTTGCTGCATCTTCTTTATTAAATACTTTTGCAAATGCCTTTACATCTTCTTTCCAATTTAATGCTTCTAATTGAATCATAACTGTTGGTGCAATTTCACTTAATTGATCATACATCTTTTCTTGAACTGTTGATATAACGATTAAGTCTGGGTTTAAGTTCATAACTGCTTCTACATCCATAGTATCTTGCATACTATATCCTAATATTTCAGCACCCTTTAATGTTTCTTCTAAATATGAAGGAAACTTAGTGTAATCATAAGCATCACTATTAGCTGTTCCTATAACTTTATATCCTAAAATTGATAATATATCACTATTTCCACTTAAATCTACTATTCTTTGAGGCTCTGCTGGTATTTCCACTTCTCCTCTAACGTCTGTAACTGTTACTGTCTTTTCTGAAGTTTTATCATTACTTGTACCACCATTAACTCCGCAACCTACTAACATTACTGCTGTCATGCATGTAGCTACTAAAGTCTTTAATATATTTCTTTTCATATTATACCTCCATCATATTTGGTGATTATTTTTTATAATTATTTTAAACATTTCTTTTCTCCTGTTGAATTGTATATGATATTCATTCTCAATACAACACTTGCACCTAATTTAATAATTTTATCATCTATTATAATAAAATTGTGTTATAATACCTACTTAATAATATTATTCTCAAATATAATTTAAAAATGTAAATGTACAAAAAAATTATTAATTATTAAGAAGGAGATCCAATGATTTATAAGACAACAAAGGAATTTCAAGAAATGGTTTTGAATAAAATGACCTTTACTTCTTTCCCTACGGAAAATTACACTTTATATAAAAATGCCCATAGACCTGACCTTGGACATTTTATTAAATATTCTAGAGAAGGATATTATGACTTTGGCATTGGGGACTATACAATTGCAAAAGATTTTTCCCTTTCCTTCGATCACAAAGAAGAATTTATCCGTTTTGGAACTGTTTATACTGGAGAAACCAAATTTAAAATAGAAAATAATCCTGTATCTTCCTTTACTCCTTCTTCTTTCTTTATTGTAGAGAAAGGACTTAAAGGAAGTCAGCTTTGGAAAAAGGGACAACACTTTCATGGTGCAGAAATAACAATTTACAAAAAGTATTTTGATGAAATAATTAATCCTAATTTTAAAAACACTATTGATTTAAGTAATTTTATTTATAATTATACTTATCGTTATTTGCCCCTGGAAATAGCATCAATTATTCAAAATCTAAGAAGCTTAGCAGAAGTTGATGAATTAACTCCCTTATATTTAGAAAGTAAAATTATAGAATCTATTGACTTAATTTCTAAAGAGATTTATTCATCTCCACAAAATGCTTTCACTAATCAATTAAATTATGGTGATATAAAGATAGGAAAAGATAGATATGTAAAGCTAACAGCCTCTGATGCTAAGGCAATACAAAAGGCTTATGATATTTTAACAAAAGAAGCTTGTAACCCACCTACTATTAAGAGCTTAAGTAAAAGGGTTTTTCTTAATGAACAAAAGTTAAAGGCAGGCTTTTCTGCAAAATATCATATGTCCATTAGCCAATATACTAATTCTATTAGAATGACCATGGCAGAAAATTTATTATCTACAACAGAATTAAGCGTAGATGAAATTGCTAAAATTCTGGGCTACAATTATAGTGGAAACTTTGTAAAGATGTTTAAAAAGGTTCATGGTAAAACTCCCCTTGCCTTCAGGAAACATAAGAATTTAGACTAAAATAGATTGTATTTTTATGTACAATATAGAAATAGAAAAAGTATTACTAATATAATCCTAGTAATACTTTTTTTATATAGGCTTCTGTTTTAAAATGTTGTTGTTATTTCATATTAATGTATCTATTAATAGCTTTATAATTAATAACAACAATTTTCTAAAACAGACTTATATACTCTTAAAGATTATAGCTCTAATTTCATAACCATCTCGTTATCATCACGTTCACCTGTATCTTTAAAGCCAACCTTTTCATAGATGTGAATTCCATGAGAATTATCTATATTACAAGTTAACATAACTTTGTTTGATTCTCCAAAAGGCTTAGATTTAATATAATCTAAAGCTAATTTTAATGCTTCAGTTCCATATCCTTTCTCTTGATATTTCTCATCAATCATCATATGCCAAATATTATATGTTTCTTCATCATAATCATAAATAACCATAACATATCCAACCATTACATTACCCTTATAAATTCCAAAAGGTGTACATTGATTATAATATACATAAGCTTGAGCTAAACTACGAATTGGATGTGATACAAATTTATTTTGTCCTTCTCCAAGTTTTAAATTGAAACATTCAATAAAATTACTCTCATTTATTTTCTCTAAAATTAAGTCTTTATTCAAAAAACTTCCCCCTTTTTTGAAATTCAGCTAGCCTGAATTTCTTCCTTCAGTACTAACATATATAAGATATAATTTATATCTTACTCAAACTCATTATATTCCTTCTTAGAATACTTATGATGCTCCATACAAGCTACTAGTGGAATTTCATATCCATACTCTGTAAAGTTTATTTCTGTAAGGCTTGTCTGCTTTATAAATGGATGGTCCCACAAAGTGTCTATATCTTTATTTTCTAATTCAGTTAAATAAGATTTTAAAGTAATAGTATGAGTTACTATTAAAATAGTTTTTCCCTTTTCTTTTTGTAAAATATCATTTATAGTCTTAAAGGACCTTTCTTTAACTTCATTAAAGGTTTCCCCATTTCCTGTAGGAATATATTTTGATGGTACATTCCAAAAATTAAAGTGATTTTCTTTTTCCATAGATTTAATAGTTTCTTGATCCTGACCTTCCCAATCACCAAAACTCATTTCTTTCAATCCATCATGGCAGATTAAAGGAATATCTCTATCCCCTCTAATAATTTTAGCAGTATTATAAGCCCTTCCTATAGGACTTGAATATATAACATCAATATGTAAATCTTTCATTCTTTCTCTAAGCCATATTGCTTGATTTTTTCCTAATTCAGTTAATGGTGAATTTCCCCAGCCTTGCATTCTACCTTCTTCATTCCACTCTGTTTCACCATGTCTTGTTAAATATAACTTTGTCATATATCCCTCCATAAATTCTAATTTCTTCTTATATTATACACTCTATAAGAAATACTTAATATTAAAAGTTAAATTGCTTATTTAATTAATTATTAATTATGTATATAATATTATATAAAAGTAGTATTTTGTTAATAATATAGGAGGTGTAATTTTGCTTACTAATGTTGAATTTAATTTAGATAAAAAAATAGTAGAAGAAATTTATGAAATAGCAAGTAAATATAAAAGCATTCGTAAAATTCTCTTATTTGGTTCTAGGGCTCGTAAGGATAATTCACCTAAAAGTGATATAGATTTAGCAATATATATTGATGATTATTCATTTGATTTATCAGATTTTATATATGATATAGAAAATAATACAAGTACATTACTGGAATTTGATTTTACTAATATTAATGAAATAGATGATAGTTTTTTCATAGAACAAGTTGAAAGAGAGGGAATCCCTATATATGAGAAATGTTGAATTTAAATATATGAATTTAAAGAAAGCATATAGTAAACTTAAAGAAGTTAGTGATATATATGATGGAAATAACGATATAATTAGAGATTCATTAATTCAAAGATTTGAATTTACTTATGAGCTAACTCATAAGACTTTAAAGGAATTTATGAAGTATTTAGGTGTTACTTTAGAAAACTCTTTTCCAAGAACAATATTTAAAAAGGCATATGTCAATAATTTAATTTCTGATGATAAGGTTTGGATTAATCTTTTAGAAGACAGAAACTCAACTTCTCACATTTATAATGAAAGTATGGCTGAAGAAATTGCAGATAGAATAAAAAATCAATATGTTGCTGCTATTAGTGAATTAATAGATAATTTGGAAAAACTTTTATAATAAAGGTGTTATTACTATAGCACCTTTATTTTTTATAGTATTATATATTTTTTATGTTTATTTTTAAAAAAATCTGAAAATTATCAACAATAAATACTATTTTATTCACAATTTTCAGTTAATAAAATTTATTTTATTGTTAATAACTTACTGCAATATATCAAATAGAATTAAAAAAGGATTCCTCTAATAGGAACCCCTTATTTGGCCATATCTAAATTAACATCTATTTCGTCATCTTCATCTGCTAAGTCAAGTATTTCTAAGATTTTTTCTGATCTTTCTTTAGTTGAGCCTGTAATTAATTGATAATTAACATTTTCAGCTTCTAAGAAACTTAAGATAGCGTTGTCCACTGCTTGAGCAACTTCTTCATCTTGCCATCTTACTCCATCCTTAGTATAACCAAATTCTCTTGGTACAAAGAATATGTGATCGTATTTTGGTAAATCTCTTAATGCTAATATGTATAAATCCTTTAATATTTCTATTTCCTTGCTTGTTCTTTTTTTATCTCCAAGCATGAATCTTCCATATATGTATGGAACAAAAGTTGCATAATCTGTAATTGCATAATCAAAGTCATTTAAGCTGTTTTCAATGTGAAGTTGTCCTAAATATATTCCATATTGCTCTGCTATATTTTCAATCATTCCTTTATCTCTTAAATAGTCAGTGCTATATTCAGTTGCTACTCCAACATTTAAGTCTCTAATTTTCATTTCAACATAAAGTTGTTGTATTAATGTAGTCTTTCCACATCTTGGCCCACCTAAAATGGCAATTCTCTTTGGCATAGTAAACCCTCCAAAAAATTCTATCTAAAAAGTGAATTGTTTTTTCAAAATAGATATTTATTATATCAATAATTCAGAATAATTTCAATGTATATTCTAGGAATAGGTAAGAAGTAAGAGTGAAGAAGTAAAAGTGAAGAAGTAATAGTGAAGAGATAGGGGTAAAGAAAAAGCTCCGCTATGAAGCGAAACTTTTTCTAATTCATAATGCACTTTAATAAATGCATAATGCATTCTTCATTATTTTATAAGTCCTTCTGCTTTTAAGAACTCTATAGCAACATCTTTTGGGTCTCTCTTATTTTCATCAACTTCATAATTCATTTTTATCATTTTTTCTTCTGTGATTAATCCATCTAATAATCCTATAACTTCTTCAAGTTCTGGATATTCTTCTAAGGTTTCTTCTTTTACAACTGTAACTGCATCATATGGTGGAAAGAATTTCTTATCGTCTTCTAATACTACTAAATCAAACTTTTCTATTAGTCCATCTGTAGTAAATGCATCAGTTACATCTGTTTCTCCACTATTAAGTGCTGTATATCTTAAACCTGTTTCCATTGGCTTAACTGCTTTAAATTTCATATTATAAGTTTTTTCTAGTCCAATTAATCCATCTTCTCTATTTGGGAACTGGATTGTTGGTCCAAGAGTTAATTGATTTGATACTTTTGCTAAATCTGAAACTGTTTTTAAATTATATTTTTCTGCTGTTTCTTTTGTTACAGCCATTGCATAGGTGTTATTAAAGCCTAAAGGATTTAATACTGTTATTCCAAATTCTTTTGCGAATCTTTCTTTTACTATATTATATACTTCTTGTGTATCTGAATTAGGTTCATCAATTTTCAACATAGTTACATAAGCTGTTCCTAAGTATTCTACGTATAAATCTATTTCTCTTGATTTAATTGCAGTAAAGGTTACTTGACTACCACCAAGATTTAATTGTTCCTCTACTTCATAATCTGTTTTATCTTGAATTAATTGTGAAAGTATATTACCTAAAATTAATTGTTCTGAGAAATTCATTGAACCAACAGTTATCTTTTTCTTATTCATTGAAGCTACTTTAGGAACAATAAGTAAGATTAAGCATACTAAAACTGCTACAGAAGTAATAATAGTATATAATTTCTTTTTCTTTTTAGAAATTCTCTTTCCTCTTTTAACCTTCATACTTCCATCTGCTCTCTTTATTCCATTAGGCATAGTTGCATTTTCTATTTTTCCTGCTATCCAATCAATAAATAATGCTAATATTGCTGCTGGAATCGCACCAAATAAGATTAAGTTATTATCTACAGTTTGAATTCCTGAATATACTAAATATCCAAGTCCTCCTGCCCCTACAAAGGCTGCAATGGTCATAAGTCCTACAGCTGTTACTGCTGCCATTCTTACACCAGCCATAATTACTGGCATTGCCAGTGGAATTTTTATTAATCTAAGAGTTTGTCCATTGGTCATACCTAATCCCTTAGCTGCTTCTAACATATCTGGGTTTATATTTGTTATACCTGTATATGTGTTTTTAATAAGAGGTAACATTGAATATAGTACTACCATTGTAATGGCAGGAGCTGATCCTATCCCTATAACTGGAATTAAAAATCCTAGTATAGCTAAACTGGGAATAGCTTGTACTAAATTTGCAAATCCAATAACTATATTAGCAACTTTCTTATTCTTTGTTATAAAAATCCCTAGTGGGACACCTATAACTACTGCAATTAAAACAGCAATTATGGTTAATTCTATATGTTTAGCTAGAAGTGATAATATTTCTGTTTTTCTTACTGCTAACTGTTCTAAAAACTTACTCATTAGTTATTCCCCCCGTTCTCTATATACTGACTGCTTAAAACTGAAATTAAACTACTTCTTGTAACAAGTCCTAATAGTTTACCCTCATCATTACATACAGGTAAGTATCCCTTCTTTAAATTATTAAATACTTCTAATAATTCTGGTAATGTTTTGTCTCCACAAACGCAAACAGGCTCTCTACTCATAATTTCTTCTACTAAAATATTCTTATTTTCTACTCTTTGAATATTTTCTAATGTTACATATCCTAGTAGCTTTCCTACCTTATTGATAACAAGTAAACTATCTACCTTCTTTTCTCTCATAATTTGAGCTGCTTGAAGAAGATTTCTCTTAGGATTAACTGTAATAGGATTTGTAATCATAACATCTACTGCCTTTATCATTTCAGGCTTTGTCCAAATCTTATTCTTACCAACGAATTCTTCTACATATTCTCCTGCTGGATTTTTTAATATATTTTCTGGTGTATCATATTGAAGAATTTTTCCATCCTTTAATATGCATATCTTATCAGCTAAATTTAGTGCTTCATCCATATCATGTGTTACAAAAACTATAGTCTTTTTATATTCTTTTTGAATATTAAACAATTGCTCTTGAAGCTCTGTTCTAGTTATTGGGTCTAAAGCGCTAAAAGGCTCGTCCATCAATATTATTTCTGCATCTGTTGCAAAGGCTCTGGCAACTCCAACTCTTTGTTGTTGTCCTCCACTTAGTTCTACTGGATATCTATCACTATACTTTTCAGGATCTAAACCTACCATATTAAATAGTTCTACTGTTTTTTTATCTATTTCTTCTTGAGATCTTCCCATAAGCTTTGGAATTATTTCTATATTTTCCTTAACTGTCATATGTGGAAATAATCCAGTTTGTTGTATAACATATCCTATACTTCTTCTTAATTCTATTGGATCTACATCTTTATTATTTTTACCATCTACAAATATATCTCCTGATGTAGGCTCAATTAATCTATTTATCATCTTAAGCAAAGTAGTTTTTCCACAACCACTAGAACCTATTAAAACAACTAAATTACCTTTATCTATCTTTAAATTAAAATCCTCTAAAACAATACTATTTTTATAGCTTTTTTTAATATTTTTAAACTCTATCATAATAAACCTCCTTTATCACCCAAAATTCTCATTTTTATACAACAACTTTTATTATACTCTTAAGTTGTCAGTTAGTCAAAATTTTATGAATATTTTAAATTTAATTCTGCTTAAAAACAATAAATTTAGTAGTAACCTAGTGCTACTATAGTATATTAATAGTTTAAAGTTAAAGAAAAAAACTCCCGTAGGAGTTTCTAAAATAAATGTTTTTTTAATAATAAAATTATTTTTAGTCATGTTTCTTTTATTTCTTAAAATATCTTATATACTTATCCATGACATGCAATTATATCCATCTTTCCTTCTAGGGTGAATTCATCACAATGTCTTGTTACCATAAAGCTTTCTCCAGCTTTTATCTTTATTCCATTAATAGTACCTTCTCCAGTAATAACAAAACATCCGCAAAAAGGTTTTTTCCTTGGAATTTTTCCCCTTCCATCTACCTTATAAAGCCAAGCAGAATAATCCTCATTATCTGCCATAAATCGTTCCTTAATGGATCCATATTGAGTAACTTTTTCTTCGAACTCTATATATTCATCTGGTATTAATATATTTTTCTTTGCATTTTCAATATCTAATTTTCTTTTATTTCCATTACTATCTAAACGATCATAGTCATAAATCCTATATGTTATAGGACATGGATTAGAGATTTCTATAAAAAAGCTACCTTTTTGGATTGAGTGAATAGTTCCTGCTTTTATAGCATAAAAAGAGCCTGGTTCAATTGGATGTCTTATTAATAATTCTTCCCACATCCCATTTTTAATGTAATCATCTAACTCCTCCAAGGATTTAGCATTACATCCAAAAATAACAGTATTGTTTGGAGTAGTTTCTTGAAAATACCAGCATTCTGATTTACCATGCATTCCAAGATTTCTCATAGCCCACTCTTCACGAGGATGAACCTGAACGCTTAAATTTTCTGATGCAAAACAAGCATTTAATGATATAGACATAATATCATCATATTTTCTTTCATCTTTCTTTCCAAAATATAAAGGATCATTTTCATATAGCCACTTTAAATTTTTTCCTGAATATTTCCCATTAGTTATTATACAATCACTTCCAAATCCTCCTAATGGGCATTTATTAACATCTATATTGGGAGAAACATCAAGATTATATCTTCTAACTAAGGTACCATCCCCCCAAATTGCTTCCATATTTAATGGTGGCTTTTTTAAAATTAATATTTCTTCCATTCTACTCACCCATTTTCTAAATTAACAATTTAACTTTCATTAATTAATGAATTTGTATATTCAAAATTGAGTTCAAAAATATTATGAAGGGAGCTTAGTGTAATTTTTCTAATAAATATTATTTTAATTTAGCTAATATAGACTGGTATTCACTCAAAAGTTCTTCTAAGGAGTCTGTCTGCTTTTTTGCTAAACCAAGAAATAATATATCTACTATAAATAGTTGGCCATATCTTGAAAAAATCGGTGATAATCTTGTTGCATTAAGCTCTGTACTTGGAACTACAAGTATTAAATCAGCTAATTCAGCAAGTTCACTATTTGAATTTCTAGTTATAGCAATACACTTTGCTCCACTTTTTTTAGCCTCTTTAACTGCTAAATTTACTTCTTTAGTTTTTCCACTAAAGGAAACTGCTATTATAATATCATCACAAGTTGCAATTCTAGCATTTAAAACTCCATAATTACTATCTGTATTATAAATACACAGTTTTTTTATACGCATTAGCTTTTGTATAAAATCAGAAATTATTATACTAGAGGAGCCTATACCAAAGAAATATACAGATTTTGCATTATTAATCAATTCAATTGCACTAATAAATTGATCTATTCCATTCATTTTATATACATCATTACAAATTTTTAAAATACTGTTCATTATATTATTTGGCATCTCTTCAATTGAATTAGCCCAGTTGAAGATCTCATTTGTTCTAGAGTAAGCTTCCTTTTCAATATTAGTTGCTAATTCTATTTTTAATTGAGCAAAGGTTTTATCGCAATATTTCTTTACAAATTTTGAAATTGATGCTGATGAAATATTCAATTCTTCTGCCATATCATGTATATTTGCTTTTATAAACTTATCATTATTATTCAATATATAGTCTGCAATAATTTTTTCTGTATTTGTCATTAAATCATAATTTTTCTTAATTAAAATTAGACTGTCCATAAGACTCCTCTTTTCTGTTTTATACTATATTTTTCAAACTAAGTAATTTTACTTTAACATAACTTTATGAACAACTATAGGTTGATAGCCTTTATTTTCTATAACATATTCATGGATTGATGCTGGAACAATAACAATATCTAAATAATTTTGATTATATTTTAAATCTGGATTTTCTTTAGAATAAATACTAGCTTTTTCACCATCAACTAAAGTTAAAATAGTAAATTGATTATTATTCTTAAAACTTGCTTTATGGCCTGTTTGTATCTCAACACGCTTTGTTTGATAGTACATTAAATCTGTATTTCCTACAAGATATTCTCTATATCCTACTCCTTCTTCAGTTAAAATAGGTTCAATTGCTATATTATTATTTACCCAATTAGTTCTTCTATTTCTATCTACTACTTTCTTACCATTAATCAAATGTATTGGTCTCTTATTTCCATCACTATCTAACCTATTATAATCATAAATTTTAAAAGTATATGAGCCTATTGTTAGGCTACCTAGCTCTAGAATAAATTGATTTTGTCCTGATGAGTGTATAGTTCCTGCTGGAATCATTATTTGTCTACCTGGTGTAGATGGTATATTATTAATGTATTTCTTGTAATCAACATCCTTACCACTTATCTCTGATTCATGTGCCTTATTAAAGAATTCATCAGTATCTGCATCTTCTTTGAATCCAACATAAGTCTTAGCATCATGACCAGTAGCAATTACATAATATGCTTCATCTTGACTTCCTTTATCATTATAATTAGCTTTAATAAATTCACCATTTGGATGTACTTGTATTGACATATTTCCATTACTGTGAAATGTATCATCATAATTACATCTTATTGGGAAATATCCACCAAATCTTTTTGTACATTCTTCTCCCATTATATCATAAGGATATTTGTTAAAAAATGTTGCAAAAGGGAATTCAAAGATATTATCCTTATACTCTACTAAAACACTTACTTCCATTGGGATCATATCAAAAATCCAAGCCATATTATTTGCTTTAACATCTAAATTTCTGACTTTACGTATATATTCTCCTCCCCATACCCCTTCTAAATATACAGGTTTACATCTAAAAGGATATTTACTAAGTTCTTTCAAAATTTCATTAAAAGCATCCTTTTTTAATAGAAGTAATTTATTATCATGGTCTCCACAAATATATTGATCTATTTTATCTTCTTGTAATAGTTGCTTACGCAATTTAACTTCAAGTTCAAAATCTATATAGTAATTTCTTCTCATTAGTTCATTAAATGGCCTAGCATAATCATCTCCAATATTAGAATAATTACCTTCTCTAGCTCTTATTGCTGCTGTTTTTGGTGTTATATCTATATAAACTATCCAATCTGATACATCTTTGAAGGTGTCAGATGCAGCTCCGTGTCCATATAATATTAGTATTTCATCTTTATTCATATTTATATAGTTTAAAGTATCTTTAACTTTTTCCTTTATAAATATATCATCAAAGGTTCCATCAAAAACTTTTCCAAACAAACATACTGGATCTTCATCTGACTTCTTAGGTAAGTTTTCTTTAAACATATACTCTAATTCTTCTTTATCTTTATATAAATTTTTCATATTAAACAACTTATATTTATAACTACCTTTAGCTAATATTTGTGTAATTAAATTAATACATAAATTAAAATTAGCACTAATATACCCATCAATCAAAACAACGGCTTTATGTTTTTTATCCACTATACTATCTATACAATTAACAATTTTTCTAGCTACCTCTATATTTCCATATCCAATACTTGAAGAATAATCTTTTATTATCTTAGGCCTATTAATGGCTGAATAATCATCATAATCTAAAGGCTTAAACATAAAACTCATTTTTATTAATCACCTCATATTAAATATTTATAGAATATTAAAGAGTGCACCTAAAATACCTATTACAAATGTTAATATTAAAGTTATATATAATCCTTTCTTAGGGAATTTTTTAATAATATAATAGTATAAAAATACCATGGCATAAGGTAATAATTTAGGGAGTAGTGAGTTTACTAA
Organism: Clostridium sp. SGI.024; assembly: GCF_050315195.1. Classification (NCBI taxonomy): domain Bacteria; kingdom Bacillati; phylum Bacillota; class Clostridia; order Eubacteriales; family Clostridiaceae; genus Clostridium; species Clostridium sp. SGI.024. The sequence continues at coordinate 82,728 of NZ_JBNPON010000003.1, forward strand.
ATCATCTAAAATTATTTCTTTTCCACCAAAGTTTAGTACTTTTGTTAGAGAAATCTTTACATAATTTGTTACTAAACCAGCTGCAACCATTAATCCAACTATTGTTGAGGAATCAATAAGTTTTTGAATAACATTACTCTTCTTAAGTTTCATAATAACTTTTGTACCAAATTTATATCCATACATTGTTCCATAGTACTTAGTTAATATACATATTATTAAATTTGGTATTATAAAAACAAATGGTGCAATAGGATTACCATCAATAGCTAAAGAAGCTGCAAATGCTCCAGTAATTGTTACTACAACACCTTTGAAGAATGAATCTCCTAATCCTGCTAAAGGTCCCATTAATCCTGCTTTAGTAGCTGAAATAACTTGCCCAGTTATAGGTTGTCCTAATGCTCTTTGTTCTTCAAGAGCAACACTAACACCTACAACAATATTATTAACCCATAAATGAGAATTGTAGAACTCAGTATTCCTAATAACTGCTTCCTTTAAGTCATCACCTTTATATAATTTCTTTAAAGCTGGTAAAATTGTATAACAATAACCTAATCCTTGATATCTTTCATAATTTAAACATGCTGCTAAAAGATATGAACGTAGATTTATTCTATTTAAATCTTTTTTAGTTAGTATAGAATTCTGTGGTATCTGACTCTTTTCTTCAACCTCATCTTCAACTTCATCTTCAACTTCTGTTTCATCATCTTTCTTTCCTAAAATATATATAGCAAAAACTACAGCTATACTTAATATAGCTATTGCTAATATGCTTAAGCCTAAATATGCTGATAATACATATCCAATTGCAAAGAAGCACCATAATTTTTTGAAATCCATCATCTTTAAAAGCATTGCCATTCCCATTGCTGGCATTATGCCTCCTGCTATACTAAGGCCTCTTCTAATAAATTCTGGTAAAGTATTATATAAACTTTCTACCCATGTTGCTCCAAAGTAAGTTCCTAAAAATGATGAAAATGTCCAAGTTAAGAAAATACCTAAAACACACATATATAAATGAGAATTTACTGCATCAATATTTCCCTCTTTAATTTTTCTATCTGCTCCATGAATGAATACTAAATTTAGATTATAGTCAAGAAGTAATACGAATTGAGCAAATACTCCTATTGGATATGCTAATGCAATACCTACTTCTGGTTTGCTACCACTAGCTATAGCCAATACTGTTGACATCATGCCTGCAAATTGTGCATTTGGTGGTACACTACCTCCAACTGGGAAAACACCCATAAACATTAATTCAACTGTTCCTCCAACTATCAATCCTGTTTGCAAGTCTCCCATCAATAATCCAATAATAGGTCCTGCAAATACTGGACGGCTAATTTGAATATGACCATATCCTAAATTTTCAGTAAGTAAAAGTCCCATTACGATGGCTATTAACAAAGCTTGTACCAATGACATAATGAAATCCTCCTTTTATAATAAACTTAAAATATTCTTTTTAGATTCAGTTGGCAGCTTTTGTATTTCACATGTAATTCCTCTATCAGTAATTTTTTTCAAGGCATTTACTTCTTCTTCTGAAAGGTAGACAGTTTTATATATTTCTTTTTTATCTGGCTTATAATGAATGCTTCCAATATTTACGCTGTCTATTATCAATCCATTATTTAATAGAGATAGGATTGTAGTTGGACTTTTTACAATTAAAAATATCTTTCCTTTTATAGCATTAATTTTGTCTACTGCTGTTTTTTCATCAAAAACGTATAATTTTTTTCCTTTAGGACATGCCATTTCTAGTAAACTTTTTAGAATGTCATTACTTGCAGATTCATCATCAACTACTACAAAAGTATCAAAATTAATGGATTTAGCCCAAGCAGTAATCACTTGTCCATGTAGCAATCTTTCCTCTACTCTAGTAAAAACAATACTCATATTTACCTCCTTTCTTGAAGTTATCCAATAAACATATAAATATTTATTTTCTCCCTTCAATTTTTTACTATATCTAAAGCTAGCTAATAAGTAATTAACTAGTTTAGTATATGCTTGTAAATAGTACTAAAAATTACGTTTCTGAAATCGTTTAACTTAATTATATTATATAATAAATTAAATTTATTTTCAACAATCTATTCGGAAACTTTATTTAATTAATATGTAGATTATTTAATCATTTTAAGGATCAATTTAGTTCTCATATACCTCTTCCTAATTAGTAATTCTTGAACTTATTATATTTATAAAAAAAAGTAGCTAGTAATGATTTTATTCAAAACTAACTACTTGTTAATTAATTATATTTATGTTTATTAGCTTTACTTAATATAGTTAAAAATTCTTCTAGTGAGATTTACTAATTATTATTTATATGATTGACTATATATTCGCATATCTTATGGGTTACTATAGAGTCTTCCATTGATGGGTCAGGTTCTTTCATTTCACTTACTGAAGTTAAGAAATGACTTATTAAATCTTCAAAGCCTCTTTTATAAAGAGTACTATCCCATCCCCCATAAGTTTTTTTTATTTTTCCTTTATTACTTACTTTAAAGAAATCTACTAAATCTTCTATTACATATTTACTTCCATTTATCATATACTCTATATTTTCTTCAGTTATGCCTGAATTTCTATTCATAATTCCAATAGCTGTTGTCTTATCTCCTTTAAAAGTAACAACTACATTATTAAGATTATTCCCTTTTTTTGAAAAATTAATATCCATATTAATAATTTCTTCACCCATTAAAAATCTTAATGTATCTACAACATGTATAAAGTCTTCTACAATAAATTTTCTAATATCTCCTGGTGGAAACTCTCTATTTTTCTCCATAATAATAATATCAGCTTTTCCCTTATCCTTAAGCTTTCTAACCATTGGGCAGAATCTTCTATTAAAACCTACCATTGCAATTAGATTTTTTTTCTTTGCAATATCTGCTATTTCAATACTTGTCTTAAGATTATATGTTAAAGGCTTGTCTATATATACATGAACTCCTTTATTTAACAACTTTTTAGCTATTTCATAATGCCCATCAGCATGAGTTGAAATTATAGCAGCATCAAAATCTTCTTTTAATAAATTATCTAATACATTATAAGCTCTATCTATTTTATATTTATTAGAAACCTCTTCTAAAACCTTTTTATTTCTAGTTGATATTAAAAGCTCAACATCTTCCATAGAAGATAGAATCGGTAAATACGCTTTTTTAGCAATGGCTCCAATGCCAATTATCGCAACTCTCATTCTAAAACCCCTTTCCACTGTGGATGTCATCAATTAATAATGTAAAATGTAAAATTATTTTAGATTAGAAATAAGTTTTCATTTTTACTAATTCATTCTACATTTATAATGATAGTATTATATTAGTCCTAATTTCTTTAGTGCTTTTTCTATTCCTTCATTAGCCACATCTTCTGTAAAATCATATGCAAATTCTGTTAGTCTTTCATGATGTCCACCCATTGCAATTCCATACTTTACAGCTTGAAACATCTCTATATCATTTTCGCCATCTCCAAAGGCATAAGCCTTATCCTTACTTATATCTAATAAGTTTAATAAGTGCTGAACTCCATACCCCTTTGTGTACTTAGCTTTATATATTTCAAAAAGGCCACCATTACTTAAGTTAGACATAAAAGCATATCCTTCTTTTTTAAATCTTTCGCAAACTAAATCAAAAGATTTTTCATCATAGGCTATTGCTATTATCTTACTAACCTTTACAGTTTCTCTATCCCAGTCTTCTATAAAATTATCTCTTTTCAAATTAGCTTTTTCTATAAGATTTGAAATTTTTTCATTATTAAGATCTAAAACATAATTATGTTCTTGTCCTTCTAGCATATAAACTACATTATTTTCTTCAAGAAAATCTAGTAGTACTTTAAGTTCATTATTATCTAAAGTTTCATTAAATAAAACCTTATTATCTATTTCAGCATAAGCTCCATTTGAGGCTATATAGCCATTTAATCCTAAATCTATTAATCCTTCATCTATACAATTTTTAGGTCTTCCTGTTGCTAGTATAGTTAAATATCCATTTTCTCTTAATTTCTCTATAGCTAACTTAGTAACTTTAGTTGGCTTAAATATACCCTTTGTCCAATCAATAAGGGTTCCATCTACATCAAAAAATATTATTCCCTTGCTCTTCATCTCTTCCTCCTTTTATTATTACATATAAAACTTTACATACTACTATCTACTTTAAATTAATATCTAGTATGAGCTCTATCATTCCAATTTTATATTATCATATCATTATTCACTTTAAAAGTTTTCTAACTCATTCCATAAAGGTAATTATGCAAATTTATATATATTGAATTTATACACTAATTAATAAATCTATCTATACATATTATTAACTTTTAAATCTAATTTGAAGCTCTATACTTCCTCTCTATCTAACTTCTTCAAATTTAAATTATAATTTTATCCATTTTATATTATATATTTCAACAAGAAAATGTATAATAAATATAAACAAATTAATGGAAGTATAGTTTTTTATGATAAATATGTCATTTAGCTTATATAAATTTTATGAAAGTTGGACAAAAGATTCCGTGTAAAAATATATAAATTCTAATGATAAAGTTTTAATAATTCCCTTTGCATTTTATGATGTGATAAGTAGTTATGAAGAATGGCAAGCTCTTCATAACAAGAATAATGGTAAATACTATGAAAGTATTATTATACCTTTTTTGAGTTATGGAATTAAAGAAGAAAATATTCAATTACTAGAATATTTTCATATTATCTTGGACTAAATATACTTAAGGATTTTGCTATGAAAGAACTGACATTCAAATGGAATCAATAAAAAAGTATTAAATGAGAAAAAGGACAAATTATATGCAGTTACAGATAATGGTGGATTAATCGTTGATAATAATAAAATACCCTTATTAGGTTAAACTCAAATATTTACCATAAAGTAGTTAATTTTATTAGTCTAAAGGAGGAATTCAATGTATAAATATAAATTACTTAATACTGATGATTTTAAAATTGAATATAAGAAATACATTAGTAAAAACTTTTTAAAAGGTAGCATAATTCTTACTAGTATAGTTACACTTTTAATGTTTATCCTATCCTATTTATATCTGTCAAAAAATTTTAATGCAAATATTATTTTTTTCATACTTTTTTTTAGCATTATAATACTTACAGAATTCTTGGCATTTATCATTGCTTATAATAAGCAAATTAAAAAAGTTTTAAATACCCCTACTAATAATGAAGTTACTCTATCATTTGATGAAGAAGGAATTTATCTTGAAAATGATAATTCATTAAAACATGTTAAATGGAAGGCAGTAAATAAAGTTGCTATAGATAATAATAATTTAATTTTTCTTTATAGTGCTACTGGACTAGTAGGAAATTTCTTTTATTTAAAATTCTTTGATGCTAACGGTTCTGAAATAATTAAAGATATTGAAAAATATATAAATATAAGGAGGGTTTAATAATATGAAGTTTCAGTTTAAACCAAATGATAATACTCTAAGTTTTAGAGAGTATTTATGCTACTTAAATCAAACTTCTCCAGTTATAGTTATATATTTAAAGACAATTATACCTGCTACTTCAATATTTATATTCACCTTATTTACTTATTTATTAAGTGACTTTTATCTAATTTTTGCTTACTCTCTTCCACTAGTTCTTGTTTTATTAATAATATTTATATTATTAATGCTATTACTAATTAAAGTAATTAAAAAGAAAAGATTAAAAAATAATAATATGCGTTGTGATATTGAAAGTACCTTTTACTTTACTATAGAAGATGGTTATTTAATAAGAGAAAATGATTTTAGTTATATTAAACTTGAATTAAGTAAATTAAAAGAAGTTAAGCTTTTAAATAAAGGATTAATTCTCTCTTCTGAAGATGAAAGAATTTCAATTTTTATTCCAAAGGATATATTGCCTGTTACTTTAGATGAATTTATATCATTACTTAAAATTGAAAATAGTTCTCTTATTGTTATTGAAGAATTTAAAACATTAAAGAAATCCCTTAAGAAAATATATATCTTATTTATAATTACTATAATATTATCTATTATTTTTGGCTTTTTTATTGGAAAGTTTAATTATAAACATAACTTTACGAAATATGATTTAATACTTAATAGTGAATTAATTAAACAATATAATAAATCTTATCTTTATGTTATTAAATCTAAATAATATATCTTATAGACAGTTTGGATATTATTTACCAAGGGTATCTCAAGATCAGCAAAATTATGGAACAGATATAAGTTTATCTGAACTTAGAACAGGTGACTTATTATTATGGGGAAGACCAGCTACTCATGTAGCCTTCTACATAGATGGAGCTTATATACTTAATGCACCTTATACTAGTTATGTAGTAAGAATTCAATATATAAATATAAATTCTGCAAAAATAATTATTAATTAAATTCCATTTTATTGGACCCCAGAGAAATTATCTTCTCTGGGGTCTAAATTTTTACAGTAGTTTACTTAATACGTAATCTACTTCTATATTTGTTGTTATAAGTAGTCCCTCTTCATCTATATCAAATAAGTGATTATGATGCTCTGAAGAAGTATTGGAATTACACGAATTCTTAGTGCCTACATGAATATATGTGCCTGGAACTTCAATTAAGAATTCTGCAAAATCATCTGCTCCTAATCTCTTTGGATAATTAGTTATTACATTTTCTTCACCAACTATGGTATTTGCTATACTTGCTACTTCTTCACTAACTTTTTCATCATTTATTAGTGGTGATGCATAATCTTTAAACTCCACTGAAACCTCTGCTCCATAGATTTCCCCTATGGATTTTGCTATTTTCTCTACATTTTTATTAGTTTTTTCTCGTGTCTCAAAGGTGAAAGTTCTTGTTGTTCCTTCTAATACAACCTCTTCAGCTACAGCATTATAAATAGTTCCTCCAGCAATTACTCCAACACCAACAACTACTGTATCAACAGGATCTGTTTGTCTACTAACTATTGATTGCAAATTAATAACTATTTGGCTTGCAATATATAAAGCATCTATTGATAAATGTGGTACAGATACGTGCCCACCTTTTCCTTTAACTGTTATCTTAAAATAATCACAAGATGCTGCTATAGGTCCACTTGTTACTGATACCTGTCCAACATCTAAATGTGAGGATACATGTGCTCCTAGTATTTCTTCTACCCCATCTAATGCTCCCTCTTTAATAAATATCTTAGCTCCTTGTCCAATTTCTTCTGCTTGTTGAAAGAATAATCTTACTTCCCCATTTAGTTCATTCTCTCTCTCTTTTAATATCTTTGCAGCTCCAAGAAGACTAGCAGTATGTGCATCATGACCACAAGCATGATGATATCCCTCATTTTGTGATTTATATTCCACTTCTTTATCATCTGGAACTTTAAGAGCATCTATATCTGCCCTTATTGCAATAACTTTATTTGATGGATTTTTCCCACTTATTATCCCTAGAACTCCTGTTTCTCCTACTCGCTTATGTGGAATATTTAATTTATCTAATTCTTCTTCAATTCTTTTTGCTGTTTTATATTCCTTTAAACTTACTTCTGGATATTTATGAAATTCTCTTCTTAGAGAAATAATATAATCTTTTTCTTTTAAAACATAATCTTTTATACCCATTAATTTTGCCCCTCTCTATTTATCTTTCTATTTAAATTTCTATTTCCAAGTTGGTAAATATGCACCCTTATATACATCTTCTATTACTTTCGCAACCTCTTCTGATCTATATGAATCTACAACTTTTTTATAAATTTCACTATCCTTATCTTCTGTTCTTGCAACAATTACATTTATATATGGATTATCACTACCTTCACTAGCCTTTTCTAAATAAATTGAATCTTTATTTGGATTAAGTCCTGCATCAACAGCATGTCCTCCATTTATAAAGGCTGCTGCTACATCATCTAATAATCTTGGTGTTTGTGCAGCTTCCACTTCTACAAATTTTATATTCTTAGGATTTTCAGTTATATCACTTAAGGTTGGTGTATATCCTGCTGATTCCTTTACCTTAATAAGGCCTGCAGTTTCTAAAACCTTAAGAGACCTTCCTCCATTAGTTGCATCACTTGGTATTGCAATGGAATCTCCATTCTTTAACTCATCTAAAGATTTTATTTTATTAGAATATAATCCAAGAGGAGCTATTATTGTTTCTCCTATAACTGATAAATCAAATCCTCTATCTTCAATATCTTTATTTAAATAAGCATAATGCTGGAAGGAATTTAAATCTATTTCCTTATCCTGTAAGGCTTGATTAGGCTGACTATAATCTGAAAAAGTTACAAGTTCTAATTTTATACCTTCTTCCCCAAGTTTCTTTATTACAGGCTCCCATTGATCAGTATTTTCACCAACTACACCTACTTTAATAACATTATTATCTTTATTAGCTTCCTTTGCCCCACAACCTACTAATGATAATATTAATACTCCTGATAATAAAACACTTAATAATTTCTTTGTTTTCATATTAAAACACTCCTTTTTATTTATTACTTATTGCTTTTAATGTGTTGTTTTTTTAATTATTATATTTCCTGCCCCTTGAATTATATTTACAAAAATAAGTAGAATTATTACTGTTACAAAGGTTATATCTACTTGATATCTTTGATAACCATATCTTATAGCTAAATCACCAAGACCCCCGCCCCCTACTGATCCTGCCATAGCTGTTAACCCTACCAAACTTATAAATGTTATAGTTGTAGCTCTTGCTATATTTGGTATACTTTCTTTTAAATAAACTCTAAAGATGATTTCAAAAGGTGATGAGCCCATTGATTCTGCTGCTTCTATTATTCCCTTATCAACTTCAGATAAAGCACTTTCTATTTGTCTTGCAAAGAAAGGAATAGTTCCAAAAACTAAAGGTACAAAAGAACCCTTTGTTCCAATGGCAGTTCCTACTAATAATCTTGTTAATGGAATTACTGCTGCTAGTAAAATAATAAAGGGAATAGATCTTGTAATATTTATTACTTTTTCTAAAACAAAATATACTGGCTTGTTTTCTAGTATATTTCCCTTCCTAGTTACAACTAAAATAACTCCTAAAATAAGGCCTATAAAAAAGGATATGGCTCCTGCTACTATTATCATAAGTAATGTTTCCCCTGTTGCCTTATAAATTTCTGGTATTTTTGTTACTGCATTAGGCAATAATTTTTGTACTAAGTCTGCCATCCTTAATTACCTCCACTTCTACTTTATTTTCTTTAAGATAAGCTATAACCTTATTAATTTGAACTTCTTCTCCTCTTATAATAATTATTAGCCCTCCAAGGGGAGAATCTTGAATTATTTCTATATTCCCAAAAATAATACTTGTATCTACATTAAATTCTCTAGACACTATTGAAATTATTGGTTCACTTGTACTATTCTCTAAATACTTTAGTTTCAATATCTTTTCATTTTCTTTTATATCTACAACTGAAGATTTCTCTTTAATTAGGTCATAAATATTAGTTAGTAATGAAGTACTATCTATAAAGTTCTTTGTTATCTTTTCCTTTGGTTCTGAGAATATTTTAAATATATTTCCTTCTTCAACAACTCTTCCATTTTCCATTACAGCAGCTCTTGTACAAATTTCTTTTACAACTTGCATTTCATGAGTTATAACAACTATTGTTATTCCAAACTTTTTATTTACCTCTTTTAAAAGTCTTAATATAGATTTTGTAGTTTGAGGATCTAAGGCACTAGTTGCTTCATCGCATAATAAAATCTTTGGGTCATTTGCTAAGGCTCTGGCTATTCCAACTCTTTGCTTTTGTCCACCACTTAACTGAGAGGGATATGCATTAGCCTTATCTTCTAGTTCAACTAATTTTAATAAATCATTAACCTTTTTATTTATTTCTTCCTTTGAATATCCATTCCCCTTAAGTGGATAAGCTATATTTTCAAATACAGTTCTAGACTTCATAAGATTAAAATGTTGAAATATCATCCCTATCTTTTTTCTTTCAACCCTAAGCTCCTTATTGGATAAAGTTCCAAGATTCTTTTCATCTACAATTACTTCACCACTAGTTGGCTTTTCCAAAAAATTAATGCATCTTACTAAGGTAGATTTTCCAGCTCCACTAAAGCCAATAATTCCATAAATCTCACCTTTTTTAATATTTAGTGTTACATCCTTTAAAGCTTCTACTTCTCCAGCTTTTGTATTATAAATTTTATTTAAATTTTTTAATAAGATCATAATTTCCCTCCTTGTATAAAAAATGAGATAGATGTTATATTCTACGCGACCTCGCAAGCTCCAAGTCGCTAGAATATAACATCTATCTCCTTGAGCACTAAAGGAAAGGAATTTACAAAAAATTATACCTAGGGTAATATTTTTATAAATTCCTGTAAAATAAAAAAACTGCCTTCCTAAAAAATAAGAAAGCAGTGTAATATACACATGTTTAATTCAAATCTTTCAGACGCAGTAGTAACTGCAGGAATAATGCTTTTAAATTAATAATGTAAAATGAAAAATTATGGTAGTATTTCATTCTGAAATACTTAAATTCACATTTTTATCTACCTAAAGTAGCATCCACATTAATATACATTGCACAACTTAACTAATGATAATATATAATAATTTAAATAAATTCTGAAAGAATTTACACATTAATTCTACATTCTACATTATTCATTTTACATTGTGCGTAAGCACCTTAGACTTCCTTGGGCCAGTCCCTCCGTCTGTATGATATTATTTAATTATTAATGTATATTCTATATATATTTATTATTTTTGTCAATACCCAAAATTTATTTTTTTAAACTTATTATAGTAAATTCATATGGTTCTAAAAGTACAACTTTATTATTTCTAGTCTTACCATACAATATTTCACCAATAGCTTCTTCTTTATATGTTGAGTTGCTAAAGTTTATTATTACTTTAATCCTTTGTTCTTTAAGTTTTCTTTCAAAGGATAAAACATCATCTTCTAAAGAAATATTCTCATATCTACCATATAATAAACAATCATTATTATATCTCAACCTTATTAAATCTCTATATAAATTTAATAAGCTTTCTTTAGATGATTCACAGTATTCAACAGTTTCTATATCTTTCTTATCATCTATTTTTATCCAAGGATCAACTTCTGAAAAACCATAGTACTTACTATTATCCCATTGCATAGGGCTTCTAGATTTATCTCTTGAACTCTTATTAGCGCTTTCTAATGCTTCTTTCTCACTTTTACCTTTATTAATTTCTAAATTGTATTTTGTTATTCCTTGGATATCATTCATCTTGTTTATATCATTACAAAATAAATTCTTCATTCCAATTTCTTCACCAAAATATATAAAGGGTACTCCATAAGAAGTTAATAAAAGTGTTGCCATTGCTCTCTCTATTCCAGCTTTGTCTCCTTTTGGATTAAATCTTGATATACTTCTTTCCATATCGTGACTATTAAAAAATATAGTTGGAATTTGATCTTTTGAATATCTACTATTCATTTCACTAATTTCCTTATATATTTTTTCTGCGGAAAAACTCTCCATACTTCCTAAATTAAAATTAAAAACTACATCTAAAAGATCTTTTCCTGAGTAATCTATTAAGTCATTTAAATCTTCTGACCCAACTTCTCCAACTAGAAATGCATCTTCCTTTATATTTTTAATTTCTTTTGCAAGCCTTCTAATTATATCTAATATTCCTTTTTGATTTTTATCAAATTTATGAATTTGCTCTCCATTTTCATCATAAGGATTGTTATCTGATAAATCTTCATTTACAGTTAGGAAATTAATAACATCAAATCTAAATCCATCAACTCCAAGATCTAACCAAAACTTTAGAACCTTTATCATTTCATCATATACTCTTGGATTAGCCCAATTTAAATCTACTTGTTCTTTTGCAAAAGCATGATAATAATATTCCTTAGTTACATCATCATATTCCCATGCATCTCCACCGAAAAATGATTCCCAATTGTTAGGTTTATCCTTTCTCCATATATAAAAGTCTCTTTTTTCATTATCCTTTGACCTTCTTGACTCCTTAAACCAGGGATGCTCACTTGAAGTATGATTAAGTACTATATCTCCAATTACTTTAATATCTAATTTATGTGCCTTTTCTAAAAAATCTTTAAAGTCTTCTAATGTTCCATAATCTTTATCTACATTGTAATAGTCTGAAATATCATACCCATTGTCAACCTTAGGTGATGGATAAAATGGAGTTAACCAAATTCCTTTAACTCCAAGTTTATGCAAATAATCTAATTTTGAAGTTATACCTTTAAAATCACCTATGCCATCATTGTTCCCATCCTTAAAGCTTGGCATATAAATCTCATAAAATACAGTTTCTTTCCACCATACCTTTTCCATAGTGTTCTCCTTATTTAAATGGATTATCTATCTCTATTAATTGAGCTTCTGCATCACTTATTCCTGCATAAAGAGTTGCTCTATCACCATTTAAAACTAATCCTCCACTAAATACTACATCTTCTAAATCTGGCCTTTTTGCTTCACCAGGTTTGAAATCTTTTCTAATGGCTATAAGCTTTTGATCAATTACTTCTAATGTATTTATATCTAGTTTAAAAGTCATAGGATAATAATGCCTATTCCCATCCTTATCGAAGCAAGCTATATGTCCAAGTATTCCTAGAGTTGAATGATCTAATACTCTAGCCTCATTAGCTCCTCCCCATTCCTCATCTATAAATAAACTATCTAAAATAGGTGCTTCATTAATAATATCTACACTTAAATCTTCTAAAGTATCTATTATAGTAAATCCTATCTTTCCTCTACCACCTTTTTCCCCTTGTGGTCTTGTAAGTACACCAATTCTATTGTCAGCTAACTGAACTAATCTTAAATCCTTCATTCCATCAGGACCTACAAAAAATTTCTCTAATGATGAGATATTTTCTCCTTTATAAAAAACAGTTCTCCATTTTAATGTATTCTCTTTATATGGATCTGGAAATACTTCTACTCCACCTTTTATTAATTCATCATTTATCTTAGTGAAAAAAGGATCTTGAAGTTTTAATTGTGGATAATCCTTAACAGGCTCCCATACATTATCCTTTTTTTCAAAAAAGAAAACTGTAGAATCTTCACTATCTCTAGCCTCTACTCTTCCAGCAATAATTGTTTTTTCCTTATCTGAAAAAGGAGCTGATATATTGTAAACATCATTTTCTCCTACATTATCAAATTCTATTTTTTCTACATTATATATATTAACCTCATTATCTAAATATCTTTTTAATAATGTTGAACATGTTTCCTTAGTTTTCATTTGTCCTATCCTCCAAGATTAAATAAATTATTATTGATTTATACTTTATCTTCAATCCTTAGGAAGAAGTTTTTGTCCATAACAATTTATACCTATTATTTTCTTCCTACTGAATCTCTTTCAACTATTTCTACACTAAGTATTGTCTTTTCATTTGGAGATTTTTTATTTTCTAATCTCCAAAGTAATCTATCTATAGCTTTTCTTCCCATAAAATCCTTTTCAACTCTTACTGTTGTTAGCTTTGGTTCTATAAGTGAACTTAAAACTATATCATCAAATCCTACTATAGCTATATCATTTGGAATTTTATAGCCTAACTCTTTTAATGCTGTTATAAGTGCTATTGCTGCATTATCATTAGAGCAAACAAAAGCTTCAGGGATTTTTTCTATTTGTTTTATTTTTTCTTTTATTGCCTCAATATTTTTATTTATTATGTCTTCTTCAATTTCATATAATATTGAGTTTTTTTCTATAAATCCTTCTGTTTCTTTATAATTTTTAAACTCTAAAAAGCTTTTTATAGCTTCTTTATAGCCAAAAAATCTTTCCTTAATACTTAATGAATATTCTAAATCACCAAAGAAGCCTATATTTTTATACCCTCTTTCAATTAATAGCTTTGTAATGTTAAATGTACCTAGTTTATTATCAGTTAATATACTATCAGTACTTTCAAGTAAAGATGTATGGTCAACTAATACTACAGGTATTTTATTGCACTTTAGTTTAATTAAGTATTCATCTTGTATTCTACCTATAACTATAATTCCACATACTTTTTTACTTTCTATACAACTTGGAATATTTTCTTCATTCTCTCTTATTAAGCAAGTAATAATATCATATCCTTTTCTCCTTGCCTCTTCTCCTATTCCCATCATTATTTTTCCATAAAATACGCTATCCTCAAAATAATATTCTTTGATAATTACACAAATATTTTTATTAGCGAAAGTTTTTACAAATTTAGGTGATTTATCTAAGTATCCCAATTCCTCTGCTACATCTAAAACTTGTTTTCTTGTTTCTTCACTAACCCCAGCTTTACTATTTAAAGCTAGTGATACTGCATTAATTGATATATTTAATTTTTCCGCTATATCTTTCATTGTTATTTTTCCCATACTCAATCTCCTAATAATTCCATTTTTTTATAAATTACTCTATTATTTAATTCTTTGCAAGGATATATTAATCCTTTATTTAATATTATTTTCTGAAATATTATTAAAATCCTTTATTATTATCTTAAGAAGATTATGGGTTCTACAAATAGAGGTAGGAATTAAGCTAATGCTTAACTCCAAATTTTATGTCACAATTGTTATTTTATAAGTTTAAAGATTTCTTCAATTTCTATATCCGCTCTACAAACTTTATCATCTGCTGCTCCGTAGTATATTTTTACTATTCCATCTTCATAAATACATCCACATGTAAATACTACATTTCCAAAGAAACCTTCTTTTTCATACTCTGCTTCTGGTTCTAATATTGCTTCTGTTGTTTTTCCTAATATCTTACTTGGATCATCTTTATCTAGTAAGAATGCTCCTAAACAATATCTATCATTTTTATCTGCTGCATGATAAATCTTAACCCATCCTCTTTCAGTTAAAAATGGTACAGCTCCTCCACCAACTCTTCCATTTTCCCAAGAATCTTCATTAGATACTCCATAGAAGTGTTTTTGTTTTCCCCAATGTATTAAATCTAATGACTCTGCAAGCCACATATCAGGTCCTCCTATAGCTGATGGTACTGGTCTATTAAATGTCATATACTTTCCATTTATTTTTTCTGGGAATATTGTTACATCTTTATTTTCTGGAGCAAATATAATTCCATGTCTTTCATAGCTTACAAAATCCTTTGTTGATACTAAAGAAGTTGTAGCTCCATTTCTAGTAACTGAAGTGTAATTTATATAATAAGTATCTTCTATTTTTGTTACTCTTGGATCTTCTATTCCCCATTCTTCTTCAGAAGCTATTGGTTTAATAAATGCTTCATCATCAATTGTAAAGTTTTCTCCATCTTTTGATCTTGCTATTCTAATATGAGATAGTGATGTTAAATAAGCTATCTTTCTTGATCCCTTACTATCTACAGTCCATAAAGAGCGTGAGTCTGAATAGTCATACTGTGTATCTATCTTTTTATTAAAAGAAATAATCTCTATAATATCTTTTCCATCTTTATTAACTACTACTGGTATCTTAACTTCATCTTCATTATCTATCTTAACTGATTCTGCTACTCTACAAAGTAATATATATTCATCATTATATTTACATACTCCACAGTTAAATACACCATCCACCTTAAAATCTTCTCTACTAGGCTTTACGTCACTAGGCTTTATTAATGGATTTCTTTCACTTCTTTTAACTACTATCTTATTTGTCATATTTAATTCTCCTTTTACTTTAACATAAAGTTTATACCCTCTTTAAAATATTTAGAGAAGCATAAGAACATTATCACTATTGGTAATGTTAATATTACTGATGCTGCATACATAGGTCCTGGTAAATTTCCCATTGGCTTAAATTGTGTTGAGATTAATACATTTAATGTTTGCATATTTATCTTTGGGGATATCAGCATGTCCCACATAAGTTCTGACCATCTTGTCATAAATGTTGATAAAAATACTATAGTTGTAACTGACTTAGTTACTGGAAAGGCTATATGCCATAATATTTTCAGTTCTGAAGCTCCATCCATTCTAGCAGCTTCAAATACAGCATCTGGTAATGATTTGAAATAATTTATATACATAAATATACCCCAGATTGATACTGATAATGGTAATATCATTCCTAAATATGTATTTGATAATGGTTTTGATATTATATATCTAGGAACAAGTAATATAATTACAGGGAAAAACATTTGAAATAGTAATGAATTCATTATAAATTTATCACCTCTAAAATTCTTCATCTTAGAAACTGAATAACCAACTAATAATCCAACTAATACTGAAATTATTGCTGTAGGAGTGGAGACTATAAATGAATTAAGTAATGCTTTTATCCACATGCTTGCACTTGCTCCTCCACTTCCCCCTAATAGATATTCATAACTTTTTACTGTAAATGCATTTGGAATCATTACCTTATCTGTTTGTTCCCATGGTGCTAATGATTGAATTATCATATAGAAGTATGGGAATAATGAAATTCCTAGTATTATAATAGT
This sequence comes from Clostridium sp. SGI.024, assembly GCF_050315195.1. Lineage (NCBI taxonomy): Bacteria > Bacillati > Bacillota > Clostridia > Eubacteriales > Clostridiaceae > Clostridium > Clostridium sp. SGI.024. The sequence goes on from NZ_JBNPON010000003.1 coordinate 99,318, forward strand.
TAATACTATTACTAAAATAGTTTTTATATTTAACTTCTTTTTCATAACTTATCCTCCAACTTAATATTTACATACCAAATTTAATGTTAATCTTTTCCATTATAAATGTGATTATCTTAATTGTTACAAAGATATGTACTGCATTAGCTATTGCAATAGCTGCTCCATATCCTGATTGGAAATTAGTAAATGAAGTATTATAAATTTCAAGTTGCCATGTGGTTGTTGCTAAATTTGGCCCACCACCAGTTAATAAATATGGTTCTGTAAAGATACCAAAAGCTAGACCAGCTGCTAAAACAACAACTGTTGTTAATGTTGGTATTATCATTGGTAAAGTTACACTTATAAACTTTCTTAAACCAGTTACTCCATCTATTTTACATGCATCATGTACATCCTCTGAAATAGACTCTAATGCTGATAATATAAATAGTGCATAATAGCCTGACATCTTCCAAACTACTATTCCAACAACTATAATAAATGACCACTTTGGATCTCTAAACCAGTCAATGTTAATACCTTTATTTCTTAAGAAAACATTTAATGCAGAGTTATAACTAAAGAAATATCTAACTACTACTGATACAGCTACACCTGAAGTTAAGTAAGGTATAAAAAATAATACTGATGTGATTCCTTTTACCTTATCTGGTAAATTATGAACTAAAAGTGCTATAACAATTGCTATTGCTACAGTAAAAAGAACAATAGGTATTAAATATTTAAATGAGTTTATAAATGCTGCTTTAATTCTTGGATCTGTAAATAGTGCTTTAAAGTTATCTATACCTATGAAATTTTTATTCTTAGACATTAAGTTCCAGTCAGTCATAGACAACCAAAATGCCCAAAATAATGGTATTAAAAAGAAAATAACTGAATATGCCAAATATGGTATATTAAATAACCACCCTAAAAATCCTCCCCTATTTTTTAGACTTTCTATTCTACTCTTCATTTAGTGCCACTCCTTTACAAATAAAGCAAAGATAAAGTTATTCATCTTTGCTTTATTATGATAAACTATTCTAAACCACCAGCTTGTTTCATTGCTTCAAAAGCTTCATCTACATACTTAGTAGCATCAGTTTTTGTTAAAGCATCTGATGATAAAGTAGTTTCTAGATATGAAGCTAAACTATTACCTAATGCTTCCTGTATTTGTGCCATTTTATCGTGTGGCATACATGGAATAGAATATTCTACTTGTCCTGCTAAAGCTTTTAATTCTGCGTTTTCTTCTAAATACTTTGCAAACTCTTCATTCTCAACTAAATCTCCTCTTACTGGTAACATAGTAGTTGCTTCTAACCATTCTAAATCTGTTTTTGCAGAGTTTTCTTCGTTATATAACCACTTTATAAATTCAACTGCACCTTCATGCATTTCATCTGTAATATTGTCAGATTTATATAAAACCAAACCTTTAGCATCTGCATAGTTATAAGGTGTATCTCCTTCATTCTTAACTATCATTGGTCCATATGTATAGTCTTCTCCATAAACTTTTCCACCTTCTCTTAAAGATTGAATTTCCCATGGAGCTGCTATTGTAAATAATACTTGTGGGTTTTCTTCTGCCCATATATTTGGTACTTCTGATGTTAATAATGTATTGCCTAATGATCCAAAGAATTCAAATGATTCTTTTGCAGATTCTTTATCTAAAACTAATTTATTTCCTTCTACCCATGATTTTCCACCACTAAATGATAGATAAATATTTTGGAAGTCTGAAGATCTATCCCACCATTGATCTGGTCTAATTAAAGAATTTCTATAGAATACATGAGTAACTCCTATTGCTGACATCTTATCTTTATTTTCTTTGAACTTAGCAACCACATTATCAAATTCTGCTTTTGTTTCTGGTGCTTTATCAAAGCCTAATTCCTTTAAAGCTTTTGTATTCCATTGTAATACCATTGGATTAACATACATTGGAATTACATATTGACTACCTTCAATTTCCCAACCTGGGATAACTGATTCTAATGCTCTGTTTTTTACTATATCCTTAAACCAATCTTCATTTTCTAATGAGTAAACTGCTTCTGATTGCGCTAATGTTGTAGCAAATCCTCTATTTATATTTTCTGAAATTGCTGGTGCTGTTCCTGTTGCTAGCGCATTTTGTATTCCAGCTTCTGATGATGGTGTTTCAGGCATTTGTTGAACTTCAAGTTTTACAACCTTATCACCTACTTTAGTATTAGTTGCATTAAATGCTTCTGCTTTGCTTGTCCAAAAATCATATTGTACCTTTTGTGGTGCTGTCCAAAAACTAACAGTTACAGTTTCTCCAGTTGAAGATGTGTTATCCTTCTTTAAACCTGCGCATCCTACTAATGAAGTAACCATCATTGTAGATAAAGCTAATGCTGAAATAATTTTAGTAATTTTACTCATAAAAAAATCCTCCCTTTATTTTTTTAATTATTTTCTTTTTACAAGCTTTAATTAATTTAATAAATACTTTAATTTTATAAATATATCATGCTAAAAGCTTTACAAAATCTTTTTGTAAACCTTTCAATTATTATTTTAAATTTAATTTACTTTAATTACAACGTAAATTAACTTTAATTTTTGAATTTTTTTATATTTATTTTTAAAGTAAAATTTTATGATTCTATCTTTAATTTATATCCTAATGTAATTTCCTTAAAAATAAAAAAAGTGTAAATATAACTTGCTTTTTCCTAGAAATCTCTAGAGTTATGCAATATCATATTCACACTTCTATTATTCAATGTTATTATATTATTAAAAAGCCTGCTCCTCTAAGTCCTACATCATCACCTATTTCTGCAATTCTTATATCCACAGAATCTTTATTAGTTTCTAACTTAATATTAGACTATTGGGTAACTTTTTAAAACTTTAATTTTTCCTTTTATTTTGTAGTTTCCTAAGGTTGCTGGAATTAAAAAGCTATCTCCCATTTTTATATTTTCTAAAAAATCTTGTCCTTCAATTGTACCTTCACCTTCAACACAAGTATACATATCAAATTTATCTTCATTAGTTTTATCCATATATTCCTTGTCTATTGATATTTTTTCTATTCCAAAATACTGATTTTTACAAAGAATACATTTTGAATATCCTTCATATTTAATTTCTTCATTATCACTTAAATTCTCACATTGAAGATCAAAATTAATAACATCAAGAGCCTTCTCAACATGTATTTCTCTTGGTCTTCCATAATCATAAACTCTATAAGTTACATCACTATTTTGTTGAATTTCTGCTATAATAACTCCTTCACAAATAGCATGTACTAAACCACTATTTATTAAAAAACAATCTCCCTTTTTAACTTCAATTTTATTTAAATATTCTTCTACATTATTATTTTTTATAGCTTCTTTAAATTCTTCTTTAGTGCAATCCTTTGTTCCAACTATTAAAGAAGCACCTGGTTTTGCATCTATAACATACCAAGCTTCAGTTTTACCATAATCTCCTTCATACTTTGCTGCATACTCATCACCTGGATGAACTTGTACTGATAACTTTTCTTTTGAATTTATTAACTTAATAAGTAAAGGAAACTTTTCTAAGGTGACTTTATTACCAACTAAAGCATGCCCATATTTTTTTATTAAATCATCAAATCTAATTCCTTTAAATTCTCCATTTTCAACTACGCCTGTTCCATTTGGGTGACAAGCTATATCCCAGCTTTCTCCTATTTCTCCTTCTGGCAAATTAGTTCTGAAGCTTTCAAAATCTCTTCCGCCCCAAATTTTTTCATAATATAAGTTTTCAAATTTAATTGGATACATAAAACTCCTCCCATAAAATATGTCTTTACATCTATAATTATATATCTTTTCCTTAATTTGCAAGTATAAATTTTTCAATACATTCTGAAACAGATGAAACTATATATGTTGCATGTTTTTTTAACTCAGCTTCAGCATAATAAAAAGTAAAAGAATTTTTTACAGCTTCAAACATACTAACATCATTCCATGAGTCACCTATAGCATAAACATTATCTTCTATAATTTCTTCTTTCTCTACTAAAGCCTTCAAGGCAGATCCTTTAGAACATCCTACCGGAACTATGTCTATATATTTATCATTTCTATAAGCAATAATATTATCTCCATATTTTTTATTTATATTATTTTTAAGAGTTTCAATTTCACATATTTCCTTAATAGGACTATAAACAGTAATTAAGCTTATTTTATCATCTATTTCTCCTAAAGAATTAACACTTCTCTTAACAGGATATGGTAAATCATCACCCTCTGTTAATATATATGTCATATATCCTGATTCTAAAGAAATAAAAGTATTATCTTCAAATACATCTTTAAGAATCTTTTCTATATTATCTTTTTCAATAAACTTTTGCTCAATGACATTTCCTAATGAATCTACAATTAATGCTCCATTTAATAAAATATAATAATCTGCAATTATATTGTTTTCTTCTTTTAACATTCCTATTCCATTATAAGGTCTTCCTGTTGAAATCACTAATAAATTTTCTTCTTTTTCAAATTTATAAACAGACTTACTATTTTCTTCAGTAACCTTATTATCTTTTAATAAAGTTCCATCTAAATCTGTAGCTAATAATTTTCTCATTCTCCCCTCCATTAATATTATAATTTCCTCCAATTATTGTATCATATTTGTATAAATACTAGAATATAATACTAGGAATTAAAAATAATTTCCTTCAAATAATAATATTATAAGGAGGGATTTATATGAAAAATATCGAGAACAATAAAAATGCTTATTTACCTGAAGAAAGAACTGGCTATGCTCCAGAACCACATACTTTAATTAGTCATGGTAAACTAGAAGGTCCATCATCACCTTTGCCAAGCACTGTAGAAGATCCAATAGTTGTAAACAATATCTCTAATGCAGAGTTTGATTATACAGAGCAGCCAGATTCTTATTGGATCAATGATATTTAATAATTTCTAGGAGGAATGTAATATGGCTAAGTCTAATAATAGAAAGCACAAAACAGATGGAACTATTCCTATGAAAAGTAAAAATGTTGCAACACCAATAAATTCAAATAATATATCAACTTCATTTTATAGCTACCCAAATAAGTCAGAAGTTGCTAGAAAAAGTAAAACCAATCAATTCTATTAATAAGAAATAATTATTTTAGATAACCACTTAATTATCTTATTTTTTTCATCGATAATTAAAGTGGTTATCTTTTTTATTTATTCAATAAATTTTAAACAACACCCTTGGAATTTCCTATATAAATGAGTTAAGTGAAAACTCTACCTATAACTACCTTAGTAGTAAATTACTAATTACTACTAATAATGTACTTGAAAGAAAAACAATTTTTCTTGTTAATTATTTCTACCATTCATCATTCTATTTCTTGATCCATCACATTATCTATTTACTTGATTTCCTGCAATTTTCTCATCACTTGCTAAATCAATTAAATATCTTTCTTTCTCTAAATATAATTTCATTACTTTACTAATTTGTTTCTCATCCTCTACTATAAGTAACCTCTCCATATTTCCTACATAAATATATACCCATTTATTAATTAAATGCTTTCTATTATTATCTCATTATTATTATTCAAATGGAAATCTTATAGCTAATTCTGCTAGAGTAAAATTAATTTCATCTTCAGTGGCATAAGAGTTATTGCCAAAAAATAATCCAGGATGATTTTCTAATCTATTTAGTATAAACAAAATATAATAGTTTAAAGGAGATATATTAATTACATTGGTATATAGAGAAAGAATTGCATTGTTATTTGATATTACTATTATTAGTTCTGGATTATAGTCCACTGTTATATCTGGCTTATTTTCAAGAGTAGTATTAATAAAATCATTAGCGGCTTCATTATTATGAATAGTATTTTCTTTGTTATGCTTTATATTTCCAATCTCAACCTCATTTATATATAACCCTACTAAAAAAGTATCCAAGCTAATTTGTAAATTAGTTTGTACATTTGAACATCCAAGTGAATAACAACCTGTTGTGGAATTATCAATTTGTGAATTTGTACTTATAAAATAAAACACTCTATTATTATTTTTAAAAATTAATTCACCATCTTTAATTATGGGATTAGAATTCCCTAATAATTCACTACAAGGTGGAACTTCTCCACCAGCAAATGGATTACAATTATCTTTACTCACTTATATCATCACAACCTTAAGAATTACTCTATATAAATTTATAATAAGTATTCATACCAATATATTCTATTTGTATTAATATTTATGTATAATTAAATTATAAACTATACTTTATAGAAGGATTGGAATTTTAATGGAAACAAAATATTTGATAGTCATATCTTTTGATGCTGTATCATCAGAGGATATTAATAAACTAAAGAAATTAAATAATTTTAAATACTTAATAGATAATGGAAGCTTAATAACAAATGTTGAAAGTGTATACCCTACTTTAACCTATCCTGCACATGCTACAATTATGACAGGAAGGTATCCTAAAAATCATGGGATAATTAATAATACTTTAAATAAATTTTCTGATGTAAATCCAAATTGGTATTGGTATAGGAAGTATATTAAAGCAACTACATTATATGATTTAGCTTATGAAAAGGGCTTAACTACTGCTGCTTTATTATGGCCAGTTTCTGGACGCAGTAATATAACTTATAACTTAACAGAAATTTTTGCTCCAAAGCCATGGCAAAATCAATTAGTTATGTCAGCTCTATCTGGAAGTATTAAATATCAATTAGATTTAAATAAGCGTTTTGGTCACTTAAGAAAAGGGTTATCTCAACCTGCTTTAGATAATTTTGTACATGAATCAGTAAAATATACTATTTCTAAGTATAAGCCTAATTTATTACTTATTCACTATACCGACGTTGATACTAATAGGCATTACCATGGATATAATAGCAAAGAAGCTAATGATGCTTTATTTAGACATAATGAAAGATTGGGAGATATAATAGATACTTTAAAGAAAGCAAATATCTTTGAAGATAGTACTATTGTAGCTTTAGGAGACCATAGTGCCTTAGATGGTGATTATATGATCAGGCTTAACTCTTTATTTAGACAGGCTGAATTAATTAAAGTTAATAAAAAAGGAATAATTAAATCTTACAAGGCTGTGGCTAAAAGCTGTGATGGTTCTTCTTATGTATATTTAAAGAATAAAAATGATACTGAAACTTATAAGAAAGTTACAGAATTATTAGAAAGCCTTAAAAATAGCAAGGATTCACCTATTGATTTTATCTTAACCTCAGAGGAAGCTGAAAAAGAAGGGGCTGATCCTACTTGTAGCTTTATGGTTGAAGGTAATAATAATTTTTATTTTGTTGATGAAGCTTTAGGAAGTGTAATTGAAAAGGTTAAAGAAAAGGAAATTGGAAAGATATCTCATAGAACTAAGGCAACTCATGGATATCACCCTAAAAAGCCTAATTATAACACCTTCTTCTTGGCTTATGGCAAGGGTATTAAAAAAGGATTAGAAATTAATGGTGGTAAACTTATAAATCATGGCCCTACTCTTGCTAAAATTTTAGGTGTTAACTTTGGAGAAACTGACGGAAAAATTGAAGAAGGAATTTTTGAGTTATAGATAAATGCAAATTATTTTATAGAATCTGAATTATACTTATAAGTTATGGAGGGAATATATGAAAAGTTTAACGAAACAGGAAAAGAGTTGGGCATTTTATGATTGGGCTAATTCTGCTTATTCAATGACCATTACCTCTACTGTATTACCTATTTATTTTAAATCAGTTGCAGAAGCTGGAGGTATGTCTGCTTCAAACTCTACAGCTCTTTGGGGCTATACAATTTCTTTTTCTACAATGATAGTATCCTTACTTGCCCCAATTCTAGGTACTATTGCAGATTATAAAGGAAATAAGAAAAAGTTTTTTAAGTTTTTCTTTAGTATTGGTGTATTATTTACAACTTTACTTGCTTTTATTCCAGAAAATAATCCTATTTTATTGTTAATATGTTATGGGTTTACCTTAGTTGGATTTTCCGGAACTAATATTTTCTATGATGCATTTTTAATAGATGTCACTAACAAGGATAGAATGGATAAAATTTCATCCTATGGTTTTGCTCTTGGATATATTGGAAGTACAATTCCGTTTATAATTTCAATAGCAGTTGTTTTACTTACTCAAAAGGAAATTCTACCTATAAGCCTTCCTCTTGCATGTAAAATTACCTTTTTAATTACATCTATTTGGTGGCTTATATTTACTATTCCTATACTTAAGAATGTAAATCAAATATATTATGTTGAACCTGAAAAGAGTCCTGTAAAAAAATCTTTTAAAAGATTATTTTCTACACTTAAGGCTATTAAAAGTCATAAAAATATATTCTTATTTTTAATAGCATACTTCTTCTATATAGATGGTGTAGATACTATTATAGGTATGGCTTCCTCCTATGGAACAGACCTTGGGATTTCTATGGTATCCTTACTTATAATTTTGCTATTAACTCAGTTTGTAGCTTTCCCATTTACAATTTTATATGGTAAGCTATCTGAAAAGATTGGTGCTAAAAAACTACTTTATGTTGGAATAATTACCTATACTATAATATGTATCTATGCATATTTTATAAAGACTACCATAGACTTTTGGATATTAGCTATGGCAGTAGGCTCTGCTCAAGGTGGTATTCAAGCTATTTCTAGATCCTTCTTTGGAAAGATGGTACCTAAGGAAAATGCAAATGAATTTTTTGGTTTCTATAATATCTTTGGAAAATTTGCAGCTATTATGGGCCCATTACTTATGGCTATAATAACTCAAGCAACTGGACAAACTAGAAATGGAATTTTAAGTTTAATTCTTTTATTTGTTATAGGATTTATTTTCTTAATAAAGGTTAAAGAAGAAATTTCTTAAAGTAAAAGTTGATGAGGAATAATTAATTAGTTTATTATCCTAGAAACACATAAAGGAGCTGTTCACTATTTTTTAGTGCTACAGCTCCTTCTTTAATATATATTTAATTTATGGGCTTATACTTAATCTTATATTAATAAATCATAACATTTCACAAATTGCATAAAATTATGCAAATAATTTATATTTTTTAATGAAATCCTCTGAAAACTATACTCATTTCTTTAAATATATCGTATATTATTGCTAAGTAGAATATTTTTTTTAATTCTACTATAAATTTTTTTAAAGAATAGGAGGAATGATTTGTGAAAACAAAAAAGAAGAAAAATGACTTTGAAGAAATCATTAAAGAAAAGAAATCTAGGAGTAAGCAACCAAAGTACAGAATTACTAAATTATCAGTGGGCGTAGTTTCTTGTATAATAGGATGGACAATGTGCTTTGGTAATACTGGCATTGTAAAAGCAGAAGGAATTCAACCTAATGCAATTGTACTAAATAGTGAAGAAAGTACAAGTGAACCTGAAACAATTACAACCGAGGATCCAGCCAAAGAAAATAATACTACAGAAGCAAAAATTAGCGATGATGAGAAAGCTAAGGTTATTAATGCAACTGTAAGTGCACTTAAATCTATTGACTATGATACTAATGAAAAAATTTCTGGTAAGCTAGCATCAAAACAATACAGAATGACTGAAATACTATATAAAAAAGTAGATATATTTAAAAAGACTGGTAAAAAAATTGCAGATATAACTGATGCAGAAGCAATAGCAGAACTTAATAAGGAAAATCCAGAAGTAGAATTATATAGAAATACCTTTAAAGATATTCAAAAGGATATTGAAAGTGTTATTAGCAAATTATTAGATACTTCTTCTACTTTAGCTACTAATCGCGAAAAAAATTCAGAATATTACGTAAATAAAATAACTAGTAAAAAAGAAGAATTATTGTTAGGCTTAACTTATATAGATAGACTTTACGATTTTAAATTTGGTGATAAAAATCTTAAAGACATATTAATTTATAATCCAAGTACATATGGAAAAACAGTAGATCCTATAGATTGGTTAATTGAAGTTGGTTCTTTAACTGGAGCAGACTATCAGTTTTCAAATAACTTAAACACATTTAACAAAATTTTTGTTGGAAAAATTACAGATGACAGATCATTAACTGCTTTCTTAGAATCAAACAAAAATAAATTTATACCTAACAAATCTATGAATGAGTGGTTTAAAGAAGCTAGTAAGGCATTCATCGTAGAAGGACAATCAAAAGAAAATCCAAATATAAATGTTGGATTATATACAAAATTAGCTTCTGAGGAAAGAACAAAATCTCATATACTACCACTCTTAACAGTACCTGAAAATAGTATTTATGCTATTTCTAATTCAGCTAGTATAACTTATGGATTAGTAGATACCTATGTTAATCGTAATCTAAAAACTTCTAACCCTAATTTATATAAGGAAAAAATTAAAGAATTTGAAGAAAAATTAAAATCAGCATCTGATTCTCAAAGTGAATTTATAGATTTTTGGTATAGAATTGGAAAAGAAAATCTTCATGGATTATTAAAAACTAATAGAATTGTTATTGATAGTCATAGATTATATACTGATTCTTATACTTATAATACTCAGAATGAATGGTCACCTAAATCAGGAGATAAAGCTTCCATTGGAATAAAGGAATTTATTGTTCCACTTAATATGTATGGCAATTACTTACAAGCTGATGGACAAGCAGAAGGAACAGGAATTAGATTCTTCTTAGCAAAAGCATTGGAGGAAAGAGGTCTTTCTACATATACTCATGAAATGACACATCATTTAGAAAAAAGTGTTTGGATGAATAATTTTGGAAAACGTGATGGATTAGACTCGGAATTCTATGCAAGAGGATTATATGAATCTTATTACTTAAATGATCCAATATTTAATATTAACTTAATTTTTAATAAAGAAAGTGATGACAGATACCAAAATTCTTCCCCAACTCGTTTCCAAGACGAAAACGATGTACAACAATATATGAAAGGGCTATTTGATGTATTGTATACATTAGATTATGCTGAAGCAGATGTAGTATTACAAAAGGATACAGCAATAAAACAAAAATGGTTTAACAAGTTAGAACAAGTAGATGGTACTAGAGTAAGATTTAATAAGGGTGAAGGAAACTCTGTACATAAGATAGATAAATTCTCAAATATCTCTATGGAAGAAGCAGGACAATTAACTGATATAAATAGTCTTATTGATAATAATATAATTGCTTCTAGATATGAATTTATGGGAAGAGATAGGACTGGAGTAGCAGAAAGTAATGGATATTATGTAGTACCTTTATTTTCACCAATTTATGCAGGGGTACAAAACAACCAAGGGGTATCAGGAGATATCATTACAAGAAGGCTTTCATACGAGCTTCTTGCAGAGTATGGATATTATAACGGATTAGTTCCATACATTTCTAATCAATATAAGGTTGATGCTACAAATGAAGGTAAAGTTTTATCAGATGAGTATATATTAAATAAGATATTTAATGGTAAATACAAGAATATGGCAGAATTTAAGAAAGCTATGTTTGCTGAACGTATTAATAATACTGATAAATTAACTACTGTAACTATTAACTGGAATAATCAAAATCATACAATAGATAGCTTTGATAAGCTTAAAGAACTTATGACTCAAGCAGTAAATATGGATTTAGCAAATCCAAATACTTCAATAGAAGGATATAGTAGACTACAACCAAAGTATACAGAAGTTGAAAAATTGAAGGCTGCAATATTTAAAGCCTACTTAAAGAGTACAAATGATTTTGAAACTTCAATATATAAATCTCCTTCTTACTCAGAACAATATACAGTAACTGATGGAACTGTTACTAAAGAATATGGACAAACTGCTACAGAAAATGAAATTAAAAATGCTATAACTAAAAATGCACCAGATGATAAAGTTAAGAGTGTTGATATTTCAGGAGCAATTCCAACTACAGGAAAAAATAACATTATAGAAGTTACTGTTACTTATACAGATGATACTGTAGATAAAGCTAAAGTAACTTTAAGTTATAAAGATGCTTCTAATAAGTATTCACCAACAGCAAAAACAATTGAAGTGGAAAAGGGTGCAACAGTAAAAGCAGAAGATGTAATATCAAACAAGGATACTCTTCCACAAAATACAAAATATGCATGGAAGAATACTTTAAATACCAATACTGCTGGTACTATAAATGGAGTTGTAGTAATTACTTATCCAGATTCAAGTAAAGATGAAGTAACTGTAAATATAAAAGTTAATGAGCTAGTTCAATTAAAAGTAGAAACTTATGCAGAAAAATATACAGCAATTGGTGGAAATATAAATAAGGAATATGGGCAAATTGTTACAGAAAATGAAATTAAGAATGCAATAATAATAGATGCACCAAAGGATAAGATAAAGAAAATTGATGTTTTAAGTAATATTCCAACTATGGGTAGGCTAAATATGGTAGAAACTACTGTAACTTATACTGATAATAGTACAGATAAGGTTATAGTAACTGTAATGTATTCAAGGGCTTCTATAAAATATCGTCCAATAGCAAAGGTAATTGAAGTTCAAAAAGGTGAAATACCAAAAGCTGAAGATATCATATATAATAAGTATAGCTTGCCAGAAGGTACAACTTATTCTTGGAAGTACACACCTAATACCTCTAAAGCTGGTTATGTAATTGTTACTGTAGTTGTTACTTATCCAGATTTAAGTACAGATGAAGTTTCTATAAATATTAAAGTTAATGACTAAATTCATTAAAGGTAGATACTACAAAGTCTTTTGATTTTACTATTCTACATTTTTAATAAAGGAGTTGCTTAGGCAACTCCTTCCTTAATACTAATTAACTTTTTTTTGCTTTTATTCCTTGTTCAAAATACTTCATAAATTTTTTAGCAACTTCTTCATGATCATACTCTTTTTCATTGATAATTTCATAAAGTGCTGCTGAAACTAAAACCCCAACTAAACTATAACTTAAAAGTTCTGGGTCCTCATCTTTTATAAAGCCACCAATTATACCAGCTTTAAATTTAGATGTGCTATTATCTATAAGAGTTTTTATTTCATCTCTAAGCATATCATTACGCTCTTCATTTCCCCATAGCTGACTTATTATAACTTTAAATAAATCCTTATTCTCATATACATATTTAAGCATTACCTTAACAGATTCTTGTATTATTTCATAAGGATTATCCATGCCTTCAGTTGCTTTTTCAACTTCTTCATGAATAAGGTTCATACCTTCCTTAATAATAAATATGAAAAGTTCTTCTTTGCTTTTAAAATGATAATATAAACTTCCCTTTGCAACACCAGCTTTTGCAACTACTTCATCCATAGTGGCACCAGTATAGCCACTTTTTGAAAAAACCTTTATGGCAGATTCAAAAATAGCTCTTTTTGTCTTATTCATTTACTCTCCACCTTCTTAGAAATTATCCTTACGGATACGATTATAATAATCTATAACATTTCTATTATACTCTTTATTAATATTAATGGAGGTTAAAAGAAAATCTGCAGTTGATTTACTCATAGCAACAGCTACATCATATAAAACTGCTATTCTTAATAAAGCTTTAACATCAGGATCATGAGGCTGAGATGTTAATGGATCCCAAAAGAAAATCATAATATCAATATCACCATTTACTATAGCTGCACCTATTTGTTGGTCTCCACCCATAGGGCCACTTTTAAAGCCTTCTACTTTTAAACCTGTTTTCTCACTAATAATCTTTGCTGTAGTTCCTGTACCACAAAGTATATGCTTGCTTAATTCTTCTTTATTTTCTTCTGCCCAGCTTAATAGAGCTTCTTTCCTATTATCATGAGCAATAAGAGCTATCTTCTTTTCAACTTCCATTGTATAATCTTCCATAATTCTCCCCCGTATCATACACATTCAATTTACACTATTAATAAAATTATACATAAATGAAAATTAATTTACAATGGTATTAGGTTCATATAATAACTACTATTTTAAGCTTTCCTTTATCCTTTAGAATTAAATTGTTATCTTGCTTTTCTCCATTTATAAAAATACCTTTTTCCTTGCCTCTTCTAATTAATATATTATAATCTTCTAATTTATTTTTAATATTTATTTCATATTCCTTCCATTCATCTGGTACACAAGGCTTAATAATATAGCCCTTTCCTTCTACCTTTTTTAAACCTAAAATATCTTCTATACCTACCTTATACATCCAACCAGAAGCTCCAGTATACCAGCTCCAGCCTCCTCTTCCTCCATGAGGCTCTTTAATATAAACATCTGCACACATTACATAGGGCTCCACCTTATACCTTCTTGCTTCTAATTCTGTATTAGAATGATTTATAGGATTTATCATATTGTAATACTTCCAAGCCTTACTTCCCATACCTAGCTTTGTTAGTGCAAGGATTACCCAAACAGCAGCATGAGTATATTGACCTCCATTTTCCCTAACTCCTGCTACATAGCCTTTAATATATCCTGGTTCCAATGAAGACTTATCAAAAGGTGGTGCTAATAATTTAATTAAACCTTTATCTTTATCCACAAGATATCTATCTACAGCTTCCATAGCTTCTATTGCTCTTTCTTCTTTTGCAGCCTTTGATATTATAGCCCAACTTTGAGCTATAGAATCTATCTTACACTCATCATTTTCTCTTGAGCCTAAAGGCTTACCATTATCAAAATAAGCTCTTCTATACCAGCCTCCATCCCAAGCTTCCTTTTCTAGATTTTCTTTTATAAATCCCTTAAAACCTTCATATTCCTGTGATTTTTCAACATCATTTTTATATCTGCAAAGTTCCTCAAAGCCATCTAGTATCTTATATAAGAACCAGCCAACCCATACACTTTCTCCCTTACCCTTATTACCCACAGTACTCATGCCATCATTCCAGTCACCACTGCCCATTAAAGGTATATTATGATTCCCAAATTTTAATCCTCTATCTATAGCTTTTAAACAATGTTCATAAATACTTCCTTCTTTATTTGATACGTTAACTATAGTATATCTTTCATCCTCTCCAGATTTTAATGGCTCATCTTCTAAATATGGAGCTTTTTCATCTAAAATACTATAATCTCCGCTTGACTTAATATATTCAATCGTAACATAAGGTAACCATAATAAATCATCAGAAAATCTAGTTCTTATTCCAGAGTTAATAATTGGATGCCACCAATGCTGAACATCACCTTCTAAATATTGTCTAGATGCACTTCTTAATATTTGTTCTCTAGTTATAGATGGGTTTAAAATTCCTATAGACATAGAATCTTGAAGTTGATCTCTAAATCCATAAGCTCCACCACTTTGATAAAAAGCAGTTCTTGATAAATATCGGCAGCTTAAGGTTTGATACATTAACCAACCATTTAAAAGATAGTCCATAGAAGTATCTGGTGTCTTAACTTGTATATTTCCTAGGAAATTTGACCAATATTCTTTTACTTCCTCTAAGGCAGTATAAACATTTTCTATAGCCTTATATTTATTTATTTTTTCTTCTATTAAGGCTTCCTCTTCTTCTTCACCTAATAATATAACTATTTCCTTTTCTTCTCCTGCCTCTAAATTAATATTTAATTGAGAAGCTAAACATGGATCGTAGATGCTTCCAGATAAATTATTTAAATTAGTTTCACTTAAAGCCTTTGGATTACTTAAATCTTCACCTATTCCAATAAAGTTTTTTCTATCGCCAGTGAAAAATTGCTTTTCTTCTCCTTGTATAGATAAATAAGCCTTTAGCTTACCAAAATATTTAGAATATGGATTAATACCATAAATATAATTATCTTTTTTCTTAGTACTTATATATTTAGAACTTCCATAGTTATATACTCCAAGTACTAATTGAGCGTAATAAAACAAAGATAAATTTCTATCATTAGTTGATAAGTTCTTAAGCTTTACCTTACATATTTTTAATTTTTCATTATTTGGACTAAATACCTTCATCTCGCCTTTAATGCTATAAGCTGTATGCTTAAAAGTAGAATATCCAAAACTATGCTTTATAATATATTCTCCACCATCTCTAACAGGCATAGGAGTAATTGTAAAATAAGCACCACTTGCATTATCTCTAATATATAAAGCTTCACCACTTGGATCAATTACCCAATCGTTACTCCAAGGTGTTATTTTATTTTCTCTACTATTTCCACACCAAGTATAAGTAGAACCTACTTCAGAAATATGGAACCCAAAATCTTTATTAGAAATTACATTTATCCAAGGAGCAGGAGTATTTGCATAATCCTTAAGCTTAATAACATAACTTTTATCTTTTTTATTAAAGCCTCCATAACCATTAAAGAAATCTAAGTCCAATTCTTCCTCTAGCTCTTCATTAAAAGCAACTAAAGACTCTTTAAAATCAAAGGACCTTTCATAATTATCTATATTAGTATTTTCTTTAAATTTTTTAATATCTAAAGCTTCTTTTAATAGTTCCTTTTCAATTAAATCTTCAGTTTTTAGCTTATCTTCTTTCTTTCCAAAACTCTTAATATAATCTCCTTCATTAATATTAACCTTTATTCTATTTATAGGTGCTACTGCTTCGCTATTTTTATATTTATCATAATTATAATTAACAGCTTCAATTAATTGCTTTGATAAATTGCCCTTTTGTGAATCAATATATATCCTAGAAATTCCTATTAAAAAGTCTCTTACTTCTTCATTCATAGTAGCTTTATTATGAATAAATAATCCACCTGATTTATTTATATATTCTCTTTCTAAGGAATTATTAATCGTTGATATAATATCCTTTTGAAGGGGCTCTTCATAGGAAACTTCTTCTTCATTGTAAATTATCAAATCACATTTAATTCCCTTATTTCTAAAATAGTAATGCATATTAATTGTTTGTCTTAATAAATCAATATCCTCTTCACTATAAATAACTAATAAAATTATAGGCAAATCTCCAGATATTCCATATGCCCATAAGTTTTCTTGATTCATGCTAATATTTCTAATATAATCTTCTCTATTTTTTCTACCACTATGTAAATAAAGTAAATATGCTGCTAAGCTTTGATAAATATTAGCTTGTGCTGACCTAATTCCAATATGCTTAAGCTCTAATGAGTTTGAATAATTATAGGCATCTAAAGATTTTTCAATAATAGGAATGTCCTTATACTTATCTATTAAGCTTAAAACTTCTTCCTTTGACTCTCCTACCCCTGTTAAATAATATATACTTTCTTCTTCACCTGGTTTTAAGGTAACTCTGCATCTAATACTCATAATTGGATCTAATACTGTTCCAACTGTATTTTGTAGTGGTGCATCATTATCCATAACCTTTGGTGATTTTAAATTTCTATTTCTCCCAATAAAATTCAGCCTTGAGGTTTCATAAGTTATATCTCCTTCAAGTTCTTTATTACTAACTAAATTATGAAAAATATAATGAGTTATAGCACCTTCTGCTCTTGGCCTTCTATTTCCAATTAATGCTTTTGCCTCCTCATCATATTCTGTACTTATAAAAAGGTTTGAGAAACTTGGATGAACAGCATCACCTTCAAAGGATTGAAGTGTTACTTCTAAATAACTAGTTATCTCTAAGGTTCTTTGTTTTTCTCCATTATTTTTTAAGGTTATTTTTCTAAATTCTAGGTTATCTTCACTTGATAGCATAACTTCATATTTTGTACTGATATTTCCATCATTTCTTTCAAATCTTGCCTTATCTAAGGTAAATTCAACTAAATAATCATCCTTTTCTTCTTTGCAAGGTTCATAGGTAGCACTCCAATAATCATTAGAATTTAAATTTTTTATATAGAAAAACATTCCACTAGAATCAGAAGTGCTGTCACCCTTCCATCTGTAAACTGTCATATCATTTTTCTTAGAATATCCACTTCCACTATCTGAAATCATAGTTGAATAACTTCCATTTGAAAGTAATAAAACCTCTGGATTTTCTTTTTTACTTCCCTTAAATACTCTTGGTATAAATTCTTCTCTCTCAACTATTTTTTTATTATAAGTACTCACATCTACATCTCTATCAAATACTATATACTCTGGAACTTTTTCCTTTAATAATATTTCTGCTGATTTAATTTCTGGTATATTATGAAATCTTTCTTTTAATATATTGTTATTTATTACATTATCTAAGGCTAAAAGAGACATACCTAGATGATGAACCATATAACATCTTACTTCTTTAGAATTATCTTTTCCTTCACTATAATCTATTGCTTCAATAAAACCATATCTTCCATAAGCATTTATATCATATAAATTTTTTAAATTTTCTAATGAAGCTTTTGTATCTAAGGGTAAAGTCATAATAGATGAATATGGAGAAATTACTAATTCTTCATCAAGACCTCTCTTTAATCCAATTCCAGGTACACCAAAGGCTTTATATTGATATACTTGATTAAGATCAAATACATAATAAGCTGATTCTGATATACCCCATGGTACATCTTTTTTATCTCCATAGGTTCTTTGAGCCTTAATAACTGAAGAATAAGTTAATGACCAAATAGTATTGTTGAAGGACTTCATAATTTGATAGGGCATAAAGTATTCGAACATTGTTCCACTCCAGGATGCAAGAGTTTTAAAGCCAAAAACCTTACTTATATTTCTATTTAAGTTATACCAATGTTCCTTTGGAATTTCTCCCCTAGCTATTGTTAAGAATGAGGTTATTCTAGATTCTGAGGCCATTAAATCATAATAAGAATTTCCTAATGAGTTTTCTTCTACATTGTATCCAATAGAAAATAATCCTCTATCCTTGTTATATAGAAAATCAAACTTCATATCCTCCATAATGCTTTCAATTTCTGATGCTAAAACTATTAATCTTTCATCAAATTCTTTTAACTTAATTATTTTTTTATCTAATATTTCTTTATATTCTTCACCTGAAGCTTCCTTAATATCTTCTAATATATCTATTATTTGAAGTAAGGTTGGAACCTTATAATTCTTTAAAGACTCTATAACTATTTTTTCTATCCCCTCAAAAATAAAATCATAGAAATCTATTTTAGCTTCAATTTGCTTTTGTAATTTTCTAAGCCAATACTTTTCCTTATCTTTATTTTCTTCTAAGTTATCATCAAAACTTTCTAATCTTGCTTTCACTTTAGTTAATTCTTCTTTTAATATATTTTTATATTCTCTTATATCTATATCATCTGGAATACCATCATAAAACTCTTCTTTATCATCTTTTCTTACTAATTCATAAGTATCCTTTAAAGCTAATATTTCTTTTTCTCTAATTATTGATTTATTTCTAAAACTCTGAATTTCTTCCTTAATTATCCACAGGTAACCTAAAAGATTTCCACTATCAACTGTGGATACATATCTTGGCCATAGGGATAACTTTGTTTTTGTATCATACCAATTTAAATAGTGTCCCTTATATTTTTCTAAATTTCTCATTCCATCTATACTAAGCTCAAGTCTATATATAACTTCACCTATAGATAAATACCCTAAATCATAAGCAACAATATTACTTATTAATCCCATTCCTATGTTAGTTGGTGATGTTCTATGAGCTATTCCTTTATAGGGCTTTTCTTGATAATTATCTGGTGCTAAATAATTATTTTCTTCATTAACAAAGTCCTCGTAATATGCCCAAATCCTTCTTGATAGTTCTCTTAGAAAATCTTCCTCTTCAATTTCTAACCTATCTTTAACTATTATTTCTTCCTTGGATATTTTGCAGGCTATAAATGGAGATAAAGCCCATAATATAGCAATAGGTATTGTAATTACTATTATTCCATAGGAATTTAAAAAGCTTAAAATCAATGTTATTGCAGCTATAACTACACTTATCCACATTTTCTTGTAATACCATGAATAAGTAGTTTCAACTGATGATTCTACCTTCTCTGCTGTTTTCCATTGAAGTAAATTTTTCTTAGATACAGTTAATCTATATAAACTTCTAAATATTGCATCTAACATTAAATAAGCTTGATATGGTATAAAGCTTATTATTAATATAATTTGTCTTAAGTTTTTAAAGCTACCCATTAATTTTCTTTTTGGCGTTACTACAAAATCTGTAACTGTAAAAACTAAGGGTATTATAATTGCTAAAAATAACAAAACTGCTATTTGTATTGCGTTACTTAAAATAGTTAGTGTTGCAATAAAGCCAATTAAAAGACTAGGAGCAAGTAAGCTTCTTCTTAAATTATCCAATATTTTCCACTTAGATAGTAATGATAATTTTTTAAAAAATAAAAAGGTAGATAGCTGCCAATCTCCTCTAACCCATCTATGTAATCTTAATGCACTAGATATATAGCTTGATGGATAACCATCTACTAACTCAATATCAGTAACTAAAGCGCATCTTGTTAATAAGCCTTCAATTAAGTCATGAGATAAAACTTTATTATCTTTAATTTCATCCTTTAAAATACTATAAAAGCTATTAATTTCTATTATCCCTTTCCCTGTAAATATTCCTTCATTAAATAAGTCCTGATATATATCTGATGAAGCTATAGAGTAAGCATCTACCCCTGAATCCCCTGCAAATATCTCTGAAAAGTATGTTTTGTGTTTATCTTCTAAACTAACGCTTATCTTTGGTTGCATTATACTGTAGCCTCTTACTACTTTGCCATCTTTAACATAAGGCTTATTTAAAATATGGCTCATAGCAGATATTAATTTTCTTGCACTATCTATAGGTAAAAAGGTGTCACTATCTAAAGTAATTATGTATTTTGAATCTATTAAGTTACTTATATCACTACTTATTATATTGTAACTTGTATTTTTATCACCTTTAATTAAGGCCATAAACTCCATAAGTTTTCCTCTTTTTCTTTCATAACCCATATATATATCTTCACATTTATTAAATTGTCTTTTTCTATTTAAAAAGAAAAACTTATTATTATCTTTTGAATATTTATTATTTAAGTTATTTGCAAGCCTTATTCCTTCTTCATTAATAACCTTATCTTGTAATTCTATTTCTTTTTCACTATCAGATAAATCTCCAAGTAATGCAAAGGAAATATTATCATCTCTATTTCCTAAATAATAAACTTCTAACTTTTTCATTAGATTTCTTACATCTCTACTATCACTTAGTATAGCTGGAATCACTACAATAGTTTTCTCATTATCAGGCACTCCATTGGAATAATTCATCTTTGGAATAAAGGTAACTCTTGTGATTTTTGCCATAAACCAATTATATAAAGCAATTACTATTTCACTTGAGGGAATTAGCATTAATATAAAAGCAAATATATATTGAGAAAGACTAAAGGTTAAAGGAATAAAATAAGTTAATAAAAGAATTACTAAATCTACTGCTATAGTTCCAATTAATATAGATAATATATAAGCACCTTGAGATAAGCTTCTATTTATATTTTTATTTAAATGAAATCTTTTTAAAAGTTCTTCTAAGCCATCATCAACTATGTAATATCCAATATGTTTTTTGAAGATATCTTTATTATCTAAATGTAAGCTACTAAGCTCTAAAGCTGTTTTTATTAAATCAATTTCACTTATATTAGTTTTTCTTGAAATTTCTTCAACTCTATGCCTATAGTAATCCTTAGTTTGAAAATCCATTTCATTATAAATATTTGATGGATCTTCCATTAATAACTTTTCAGCCTTAGAAGTTAAATTGAAGAATCTTTTCCAATTAACTGAATCCATTATTCTTAAGGAGTTTATATTACTTCCTATACATGTTGCTATAGCTCCTTCTTTTATATGTTCTTTTATTATTTCTTTGTCAAAGCTACTATTTTTATTTCCCTTTAATCTTTTTAAAGCAAATTTGTATATTCTTTCATCTTCTATAGAATTATCTCTTAAAATAGTAAAAAATTTATCTATAAATTCAGGTGAAAACAATCCATCATGTAAGCTTTCGGAGTCCCCCATATAATTATCTTCAAGTTTTTCTTCTACCTTATGTTCTTTATTTCTTAAAGGATATTTATCTTCTAATTTTTTTAGTATTCCTTCTAAATTATTTTTTTCATAATTAGATATAACTAAATTTGCTAGTTCTTTAGCACCAAGTCTTTGCTTTTGAAGGACTACCATATCATTAATGATTAAAGCAAGATTAATGATTAAAGCTATTCTTAGCATTAATGGAAATGCCCATAACTCACCAATTGTAAAATCTTCTTCTTGATTATTAATAAATCTTACACAATCTTCTTCAGTTACAACATTATTATTTATTTCAATATAGTCCTTTGCTAAGGAATAAATTCTTGGATAGCTAAAATCCTCAATTTCTATATTAGGTAAATTCTCAAAATAACTATAAGGCAAGTTATGCTTTATAGTTTTAAATTCCTTTTCAATTAGATAAATATTGTCTAAAAGCCACTCTGCTGATGGAATAATATCTTCCCCCCGCTTTACTAACTTATTTAAATATTTATGATTATGAAGAATTCCCTTAAAAGCATCATTTAGTTCAATTAGTACAGTTTTTCTAACTTTTCTTATTGCTTCATCCTTCACAAATAATTCCCCTTTCTTTTAGGCCTAATAAATTATATAAAATTATTATTTGCAAAAATATGAAATATTAATCATATAGAATTTAATGATTTTAAAGTATAAATATCATAAACATTTATTGACAATAGAACTACCTTGTATTACATTATAGTTAGGTACTATGTATTACAAAGTAGTCTGGGAGGTTAATATGATTTCATCACAAATGTTAAAAGGAACACTAGAAGGCTGTATCCTAGGTATAATAGACAAAAAAGAAACCTATGGTTATGAAATATTACAAAAGCTTATTGAGTATGGATTTGGTAAAATTGCTGAAGGAACTATTTATCCCTTGCTTTTAAGACTTGAAAAAAACGGGTTTATTTTAGCTACTTTTAGACAATCAGATCAAGGACCAAAGAGAAAATATTATAGTTTAACACAAGATGGTAAAAGTGAGTATTTAAAATTTATTGAAAGCTATAATGAGCTTACTAATGCTGTAAACACATTATTAGCAGATAATAAAGGGGAGAATTAATAATGAATATTAAGACTAAAAAACTACTAAAAGAAAATAATAAATTTGAAAAAAACTTAAGTAAAGAAAGTAATGAAATTCTTACTGATATAGTTGTTTATTTAAGAGGCTCTGCTATTTCTGAATATCATCAAGAAGAAGTAAGACGTGATATATCACAAATGCTTTTTGATGGTGAAAAACGTAATGAAAGTGTACGTGATATTATTGGAGAAGATTATAAAAGCTTTTGTGATGAAATAGTTAAATCTTTTCCTCCTCGAAGTAAAAAAGAAAGATTTTTAGAATGGTTAAGTACTATTTTACAAAGTTCTAGTATATTATCACTTATTTGGCTTTGTTCCTCAACTCTTACAGCTATTCTAGGTAAAAACTCTACATTTTCTATATATAAACTTCCATTAACCTTAGGGCAAATTATTACTGGAATTTTTATAATATTTTTCTCTGTTTCTATTTTGGGTTATTTCTGTAAAACAGCTTTTGATAAGTCTAAAGAAATAAATAATGTAAAAAGCTTCTTTATAGCTTGGCTAATACTATTTATAATTTCTTGTATTTTTCTCTTAATAAATTACTTCTTAAAAACTGTATTATTTTATATTCCATTTTATATTGGAATTATTATCATAATAGTTTCTTATGCACTTTCAAAAATACTTGCTAACTTAGAATAAAGTAACTTATCACCTTTTAATATTCAAACTATATATACTTTCAAACAACTTAAAATGAAGTAATTTATTATTTTTAATATTTAACTAAAAAGATACCTATAAACATAGCATTTTAAACTTACTTAGTTTATAGGTATCTTCTTTATTTAAACTCTTTTAATTTTATTGTGCAACTTTTATATCCCAATTAACTTTTTCATTTTTAAATATTCCATTATAAGCATCTAATTTGTCTTGAGTATCTATTACATATGGACTATCTTTTGATCCAGTTCCTTCAAATGCCATTTCATATTTTCCTTTTGTTATT
Source organism: Clostridium sp. SGI.024 (assembly GCF_050315195.1). NCBI lineage: Bacteria > Bacillati > Bacillota > Clostridia > Eubacteriales > Clostridiaceae > Clostridium > Clostridium sp. SGI.024. Next base: position 123,393 of record NZ_JBNPON010000003.1, read on the forward strand.
GTTTTTAAGTCTAAAGTAATGAATTGAGCATCATATCCATTGTTTTCTTTTCTATCTTCATATAAGAAAGCAATTTTACCATCTTTTTGAATACTCATTGTAGAATATCCACTATCTCTTTGCTGAATCATATAGAAATTATCTTGACTCCAGCCATTTATAAATCCATTAACATTTACATCATTACTAGTAAGTTCTTTATAATAAATTCCTACTCCTTTTCTTGAGTTACCTAATGTAGGAAGAGATTGTAATGCTAAATATTTGTATTCCTTAGTTGTAGTATCTTTTGCATATACTATATATGTTTCTCCATTACATGCTGATCCGTTACCAAGTGTTAGTTTCTTAAAAGAAAATTCCCATTGACCTGTAGCAAATGTTGAATCATTATAAGTGAATACATTAATATTTCTTCCAGTTCCTGTTCTACTTGTAATAACTACATTACCATTAGGTAATTCTTCTATTTTAGCTTCATCTCCATTTGGTACTGGTGAAGTAGCATTCCCTAGAAGCTTCCATGTATCACCAAAGTCATCTGAATAGATAACATAGTTTCCTCCATTTGCACTACCTTTGCCAACTAAAATTGATGTATATATTCTATGATAAGCCCCAACTTTAACATATCTTGATTGCATAACTCTACCTGAAGCTGCAAATAATCTTGTCCAAGATAAATCTAAATCATAAATTTTCTTAGTTAAATCTTGAGGTTCAGAAAAAGTTTTTCCCCCATCCTCTGAAACAAGTTTTACTATTTTAATAGGATTTTTCCTAGTTGATACATAAGCACTATTTGCATGCCAGAATCCTTTATCTCCTGCTGCTGCAAGGATTATAACCTTATCTGAATTACGATCTGCTACTATTGCAGCATCTCCAAAGCCTGAAGTTGCTGTGCTATAATTTTCTGTTAAATTTACTTGATTTGACCAAGTTACACCATTATCATTTGAAGTTTTTAATAAAAGATCTATACGATGGTTTCCTAAATCTCCAGGATTATCATACCTTAAATCGTTAACAGCTAATAATGTTCCTTCATTTGTAGTTGCAATAGCTGGTATTCTATAGAAATCATTACCATATGGATTATCCCATAAAGTTATACTTCCTTGTGGTTTTGGATAATCTGGCTCATATTCTATTGTCCAAACAGTTGCTTGAGGAGAATTACTTGTATAGGTTATATAATTTCTATCTGCTCCATAAGTTAAATATTGACCATTAGAAGTAGATTTTATTTTATACCCGTGTAAAACTTTTTCAAGTAAATAGCTTCCTTTTTCACTTCCACCATTTTTATCAGAAACAACAAATGTACTATTCTTATCTGCTAAATATCTTCCATTTCCTTTAACATACCAATTTGTTCCTGCATTCCTTAAATATAAACTATTGTTTATATTTTCAATTCTCCACGCAAATTTATCATCATAATTTACATATGTACCTTTTTGTAACCAACCTTCATTTGCTCCACCACTATCATATAATGTAGTATTCTTATCATTACTATAGATAATGTAATTGTTTACAGCATCATCTCTAACTTCTTCTATTTGCCAAACACTTGCTGCAGATGTATCATTTGTAAAAGTTATATAATTCTTATCTACTCCATAAGTTAAATATTGATTATTAACTGTAGATTTTAATTTATATCCACCCTCAACTTGTTCAAATGAATAAAGTCCTTTTGCACTTCCACCATTTTTATCAGAAACAACATTTGAGTATATGTTAACCTTCTCATTACCCTTAACATAATAATTTGTTCCTTCATTTTTTAAATAGAAACCATCTCCATCTTTTTCAATCTTCCAGCTAAAGCTCTTATCAAAATCTAAATAGTTACCTTGTCTTAGCCAGCCTTCATTAACTCCGTTATCATCATATAGTGCATTTTTTGTACTACCACTATAAATAATGTAACTTTTAGATGAATCAATAGTAGCAGTATCACTTACTGTAGCTGCTTGTACTTTTGAGAAACATAATGTCATAGTTGCTATTGCACATGCCGTGGATAAAATTTTACTGAATAATTTTTTGTTCATATATTTTCCTCCAATTATTTTAT